>NZ_RZSW01000342.1:0-6747 GCF_003997375.1 Mesorhizobium sp. M5C.F.Ca.IN.020.29.1.1
GATCTGGGTGAAGCTCTGGGGCAATCTCTCCTTCAACCCCATTTCCGCGCTGACCGGCAGCACGCTTGCGGCAATCGCTGCCGACGAGGCAACCCGCACGCTTGCCCGCACTATGATGCTGGAGGCGCAGGCGATCGGCGAAAGTCTCGGCGTGCGTTTCCCGATAAATGTCGACCGCCGTATCAAGGGGGCCGGCGATGTCGGCGAGCACAAGACCTCGATGCTGCAGGATCTGGAGCGCGGCCGACCAATGGAGATCGATGCGCTGGTGACGGCGGTTCAGGAACTCGGCCGGTTGACTGGCCAGCCAACGCCCGCCATCGACAACGTGCTGGCGCTGGTGCGCCGCCTCGCCATCGAGCGCGGCTGCTATCTGACGTAAGCCAGGGCAGGCGGGTTCACGTCGATAAAACCCATCTGCAGGCGTCGGACGCTGGCAGCTGAACGGCTATGACGATTCCGTGGCAGCCATGTGAGCGCGAAACAACGCCGCTTCAGAGCGTCTTAACGTAGTCCGCAAGCTGGTCGGCCACGGTGCCCCAGCCATCGAAAAAGCCCATCTCCTCATGGTTCTTGCGTGTGGCTTCATCGCGGTGGATGGCGGTCGCGATGTAGCGTGTCACCTTGCCTTCCGGGTGCAATGATATGACCGCTGTGATGAACGGGTCCCCTGACGGCCGGTAGCCGGGCAGCAACGCATCGGTCCACACCAGCCGCTCGTTAGGCACGATGTCGAGGTAGCAGCAATGCCGGTCGTTGACCTCCTTGCCATCAGGCGACTGCATGCGGGTCCGGAACAGGCCGCCGGGCCTGAAGTCGATCTCGCAATCGGTGACGATCCACGGCTTCGGTGTGAACCACTGCCGAACATGCTCGGGCGTCGTCCAGGCTGTCCACAAAAGCTCGCGCGGCGCTTCGATGACGCGTTCGAGGACGAGATCGAGTTTCGGGTCGGGTTTGAAAAGCGGGGTCGAACTCATTTGTCTTCCTCCTTGAGTGTCATCACGTAGGCATCGAACTGGTCGAGGCGGCGTTCCCACAGTGCGCGCTGCTCGGCCAGCCAATTTTCCGCGACCTTCAGCGGCTCCGGCGCGAGCCGGTAGGTCCTGACGCGGCCGGCCTTTTCGGAACGCACCAGCCCGCAGCCTTCCAGAACCCTGAGATGTTCGATGAAGGAGGGCAGAGCCATCTCGAACGGCTGGGCGAGCTCACTGACCGATGCCGGGCTTCGGTTCAGCCGCTCGACCACGCGCCGCCGCGTCGGATCGGCCAGCGCTCGGAAAATGCCGTCGATCGGCGGCACGCTAGGACTCGAGGTCTGTGGGCTTGTTGCGACGGTCATGTCTTCCTCGCGCCACTGCGCATGGCCAAAGATGGTTCGGAAAACACTTAGGAAAATTCCTTAGTTTAGGCAAGCCCAAAAGTTCTGAGGATGCCTGCGGGGTCTCTGACAAAGTCTGAAGGGTGGTTTAGGGTGCCGCCAGATTCGACGAACGATCAGTCCGAGGGGCCAAAATTTTGACCATCACGATGTACGGCATCACCAATTGCGATACGATCAAGAAGGCGCGTGTCTGGCTGGAAAGCCACGATGTCGCCTACCGCTTTCATGACTACAGGGTCGAAGGACTGGACGCGGACCGGCTGAACGGCTGGTCCCGCAAAGTCGGCTGGGAAATCCTGCTTAACAAGGCGAGCACGACGTTTCGCGAACTGTCGGACAAGGACAAGCTGAGCCTCGACGAGAAGAAGGCCAAGGCGCTGATGTTGGCCAACCCGACGATGATCAAGCGGCCGGTCCTCGAACTTGGCGATCGCATCCTCGTCGGCTTCAAGCCTGATGTTTACCAGCAGGCGGTGGGCGGGTTGAAGTAGCGGGACGGGACGCTTTTCGCGCTCCAGTTCGAGAGCCTGCTTGCCGCGCCGGTCTCAATTCCGCCAGGCGAATTGGGTCGTGGGGAAGACCTTGGCCTGCCTGGCCGACAGCGCGTCCCATGCTTCGCGTCTGCGTGGGTCCGGCTCGATTGTCTCGGCGATGCTCGTCATGGCGTCCGCGGCCTCAGCAAAACTCTCGAACCATCCGATGCCGACCGCTGCGCTAATGGCTGCGCCGAGGGAGGAGGCTTCAGCGTTGTGACCCTTATGGATCGAGATCCCGGTCGCGTCCGCGATCATTTTTGTCCAAAGTTTGCTGTTGGCGCCGCCGCCGATCGCCACCATTTGCGCCGGCGAAAGACCATGGCTGCGCATCTCTTCGAGAGCCCTGGCGGTTTGCAGCGTCATCGCCTCTAGCCCCGCACGATAAAAATGACCGAGCGTGTGCGAGGGGTGCATGCCGATGAAGCTCGCGCGTGCGCTCGGATCCCAATGCGGGTCCATGCAACCGACCAGGGTGGTGCCGGCGAGAAGTCCGTCCGAGCCGATCGGGACGGCCGCCGCTTCCCTTTCCAGGCGGTCGAAGATCGCCGGATCGGAGCGTCCGCCGGCAAACATGTCTACGAACCAGTTGACGAAATAGACACCCGCCCGCTGCACCGCCTCGAGGAAATAGCCATCGCCTGTCGGCGAGGTCATGGTGCGCCAGAAGGCGCCGACCACCGGTTCGCGCGACCAGATTCCCGCGATGATCGCAGTTCCGAGATTGAGATAGACGACGCCGTCGCGCATGGCATTGACGCCGAGCCCGGCGCATTGCCCATCGCCGCCGGCGGCAATCACCGGTGTTCCTTCGGCTAGCCCTGTTGCGGCGGCGGCCGCGGCATGGACGGTCCCGACCCGCGTGCCGGACCGCACCGCGTTGGGAAGTTGCGACGGCTTGATGCCGAGATGATCGAGGAGCGGCTGCGACCATGCCTTGCGCGAGATGTCGAAGAGACCGAACGGATCGGCGCTCGTCCAGCTCGCACTCGGCGTTCCCGTCAGTTTCAGCGTCAGGTAGCCATGCACGTCGAGGATTTTCTTCGCATGGTCCAACCGTTTCGGTTCGTTCTCGCGCAGCCACTTCAGGCGGTAGACCACCGGCGTCACATCGATCGGCTTGCCGGTGATCGCGTGCAGCCGCTCACGGCCGATTTCCGCCGCGAAACGGTCGACCAGCCCGGCGGCGCGTTCGTCGAGCCAAAGGCTCGCGGGTCCGATCGGCTCGCCGGCCCCGTCGATGAGGGCAACGGTCTCGCGCTGGTTGGAGATCGCGATACCGGCGATGCGTTTCGCATCGACCGCGCCGACAAGCTGTCGCAGCGCCATTGTTGCGGCCCGCCACCAGTCGGTGACCTCCTGCTCGACATAGTCCGGCCTCGGCTTCATCAGATCGAGCGGCGCGCGGCCTTCCGCCACGGCTCGTCCGTCCCGGCTCCAGGCAATCGCCTTGCAGGATTGCGTGGAACTGTCGAGGCCGACGACAAGGGGTCCGTCGCTGCTGCCCATGATTGTCCTCCCGAGACGATGAGTTCCACCGAGTGCTGGTTAGTCGAGTGCCGGTTATTCCAAGAGAATGTTCGCGGTGGCCATGTCGGTGACAAAATGTGTCGCATATCCGCCGCCGAGCCCAGCCCTGATCGCCCCCATCTTGCGGGCGCCGCCGGCGGCGCAGATACGGATGGGCACCGCTTTCAGTTCATCGAGCGTGATGCCGACGGTGCGTCCGTCGAGCGGAGTTGCGAAAGGGGCGCCTCGAGCGTCGATGAACCGCCCGATGATGACCCCGAGCGCTCCCTGCTCGATCATACCTGCAAGTGCGTCGGCATCCGATATCCCGGCTCGGGCATAGGTGCTCTCCGGCCCTATATCGCCGATCCCGAAGATGACCTTGCCGGCGGCACGGATCATACGGAACTGGTTGACGAGCATCGGCTCCTGCATGAGTTCGTCGTGCAGTTCGTCGGTGGAGACGATCGCCGGGGCAAGCAGGTTGATGCAGCGGGCTCCGAGCCGATTGGCCATCAGCGAGGTGCAGAATTCCGGCGAGAAATCGCTGGTGCCGATCGAGCTTCCCGAGAGCTGGACGACGGTGAGGTTCCGATCATGCCGTAATCGTGGAATCGAGCGGGCGGCAGCGAGCACCGTTTTTCCCCAGGCGACGCCGATCGTGTCACCCGGATCAACCATGGATGCGAGCAACCGTCCTGCCGCTTCGCCGATGCGGCGGTCGGCATCGTTTGGATCGAGGTCGGGGATAACCGCCGCGCCGCGAAGGCCGTATTTTTCCATGAGGCGCCGCGAGGTCAACGTGCGGGCAAAAGCGTCGTGATCGACCTGCACGGCGACAAGTCCGCTTTCGCGTGCCTCCTGCAGATAGTTTACCACGCTCGCCCTGGAGACATTCATGACCTTGGCCACATCGCTCTGGTTGAGCTGGTCGACATAGTAGAGCCAGGCAGCCCACGCCACCGCGCTGTCGAATTCGGGCGGCAGTGCCGAGAGCCCAGATGTTCGGACCACGTCGATGTCGGCGTTGGCATTCATGTCTCTTTTTCCGCAGGTTTGCAGAACGAAGTCAAGCGTTGCGGGCAGATACTTGACAAAAGACAGTGATAGGTGACTATTGTTCGATGGCGCAGCGCCTGTGCCTGGACTAGAGAGTTGCCCCCACAAGAGGACGCCATGACGAATCCGGCAGCCGGATCCTGGACGACTTTAATCGACGACATTTTGGACGGGAACTGGACCAGCCCGGAGACCGGGAAAAAGGCCGTGGTGCCTTATGATCGGATCGTCATCGAAGAAAGCCTCGACGGGCGGGCGGCCGATCTCGTTTCGGAGCTCGGTCTGGGTGAACGGTTCACCGTCGTCGCGGATGCCGCGACCTATGATGCGCTTGGCGAACGCGTTGCGCGCGAACTGAAGACGCTCGGCCCTGTCGATGTCCTGATATTGGACCACCCGCATGCCGACATGGCCAACGTCGAAAGCCTGGCCGTCAAACTCGCGGATGCGGATGCCGTGGTCGCGGTCGGTTCCGGCACGATCAACGATCTCTGCAAGTTCGTCACCGGAAGGAACGAACGGCGCTATTGCGTGTTCGGGACGGCCGGTTCGATGAACGGCTACACATCGACGACCGCGTCCATCACACTTGAAAGCGGCCTGAAGGTATCGCTCCCTTCCCACGCGCCATCAGGCTTTTTCGTCGACCTTGGCGTCTCCGCTGCCGCCCCGACCTATCTGTCAGCGGCGGGGTTCGGTGACTGCCTTTGCCGCTCGGTCGCCCAGATCGACTGGTGGATGTCGCACCGTCTGCTTGGCACTGCCTACCATCAGGTCCCGTTTCTCATCCAGGAAAAGGATGAGGCGGCGCTCAACGAGCGTGCGGCAAAGCTTGCCGAACACGACATCGAGGCCAATGGCTATCTCTATCGCGTGCTGACGCTCTGCGGCCTCGGAATTTCCTTCACCGGCGTCTCCAATCACGGTTCCATGGGCGAGCATCAGATATCGCACTACATAGACTGCTTCGCCGGCGAGCGTCACCCCGGTACGCTCCACGGCACCCAGGTCGGCGTCGCTTCGCTCACCATGGCGCGATTGCAGCAAGCAATGCTTGCTAGCGACAAGCCTCCGGTGGTGAAGGCGACGAAGATCGATCCTGACGACATGGTCCGCCGCATGAGCCCGGCTGTCGCCGCACAATGTCTCGACGAACTGAAGAAGAAGGCCTTCGACGATAATGCCGCCGCCGCATTCAACGAGCGGCTGCAGGAGCTCTGGCCGACACTCAGGCAGGAGCTCAAGCAATTCATGGTGCCTGTCGACGAGATGCAGCGCCTGCTGAAATCCACCGGCGGGCCGATCTCAGCCGCCGAATTGGACACGCCACCCGATTTCTACCGCGAAGCCGTCGTTCATTGCCGGGAGATGCGCAATCGCTTCTCGTTCCTCGACATTGCTGCGGATGCAGGAATGCTGGAGGATTTTGCGCGTGGGGAAGCCTGACGGGATGCGCGACCTCGCCGAATTCGGACCCGAAACTGCGGCGCGCATTCGCGGCGTCTTCTGCGATATCGACGACACTTTGACGACCGAGGGTCGTCTCCCAGCCGACGCCTACCGTGCGCTCGAACGTCTGCACGAGGCGGGCCTTGTCGTTGCTCCCATTACCGGGAGACCGGCAGGCTGGTGCGACATGATTGCCCGGTTCTGGCCGGTGACCGGCGTGGTCGGCGAAAATGGCGCTTTTTACTTCGCTTATGATCAGGCAACGCGAAAGATGATCCGGGTTTTCGCCGCGAGCGCTGAGGAACGCCGGGAAAACAGGCGCAGGCTCACGGACCTGGAAAAGCGTATTGTCCAGGAAGTGCAGGGTTCGGCCGTATCCGCCGACCAGCAATATCGCGAAGCCGATCTGGCCATCGACTTTTGCGAAGATGTTCCAGCTCTGCCGATCTCCGACGCCATGCATATCAAGCAGATTTTCGAGGAAGCCGGCGCTGTCGCCAAGATTTCGTCGATCCATGTGAATGGCTGGTTTGGCCGATACGACAAGCTGTCGATGACGCGCCGCTTTGCGAGCGAGAGGCTGGGAACCGATCTCGATGCCGAAAGGCAGGCCTACGCGTTCGTCGGAGACAGTCCGAACGACGCTCCGATGTTCGGTTTTTTTCCGAGCTCGTTCGGGGTCGCGAATGTCATGGACTTCCAGGGACAAATCGATGCCGAACCCGCTTTCGTCGCCAGGTCGCGGGGTGGACGCGGCTTCGTCGAGGTTGCCGATATGATCCTGGCAAACCGGAGGTCGGGGGTGGTCTGATC
>NZ_RZSW01000343.1:0-6711 GCF_003997375.1 Mesorhizobium sp. M5C.F.Ca.IN.020.29.1.1
CCTTCTGGGCTTCCTGGATGGCTACGACAAGAGCGCCGCTCCGACCCTGACGATCTCGATCCCGAGCGGTTCGGCCAACGAGATCGCCGCGACCGCGGCCGGTCGCGATTTCGCCAGACTTGCGATTGCCAGCGGCATCAGCCGGAACCGGATCGTCATGACCAGCTACCAGTCGGTTTCGGCCGAAGCGTCGGCGCCGATCCGCGTCGCCTATGTCTCGGTGAAGGCCCAGACCGACAGCTGCGGGCGCTGGCCCGAAGACCTGCTGCAGACCTCGGAAAACAAGCACTATGCCGATTTCGGCTGCTCGTATCAGAACAATCTTGCCGCCCAGATGGTAAATCCGACCGATCTGCTCGGACCGCGCAAGCAATCCGATATCGACGCGGAAAATCGCGGCGCGGTGATCGACGTCTACCGCCAGAGAGGCATTTCGGAAGAGTTCTTCGGCAATTCGGAAGTTGAGTATTGAGCTTGAGCCGCGCCAGTCACGGAAAGAAATGAGAATGAGCAATCTTGCCTACGACACAGCGGTAGCTGGCGGCGAAACCTCGCAGCAGGACATCGCCGCCATGCAGGCGTTGCGGCCGATTCCGCGCATCTCGATTCAGGCATTTTGCGAGACCGAGGGCGTTGCCAATCCGGTCGAGCGCGCCGGCGAGGATCGTCGCATGGCGAAGGCCCATCTGAAGGTCCATATGGGCGGCATCGCCACCGCCATCGAATTCTACCAATCGGCGCCGACACCGAACCTGATCCTGCTGGAATCGCGCAGCGAGCCGACGCAATTGCTCGCGCAGCTCACGCAGCTCTCCGAATATTGCGATCCGACCTCGAAGGTCGTGGTCATCGGCCACTACAATGACGTCGGGCTTTATCGCGAGCTCATCCGCTCCGGCATTTCCGAATATGTCATCGCGCCGGTGTCGATGGCCGATATCGTCAGCGTGATATCGACGATTTTCGTTGATCCGGAAGCCGAGCCGATCGGCCGCTCGATCGCCTTCATCGGCGCCAAGGGTGGCGTCGGCTCCTCGACTATTTCCCACAATGTGGCTTGGGCGATGTCGTCGCTGTTCAAGTCCGAAGTGGTTGTCGCCGATCTCGACCTGGCTTTCGGAACGGCCAACATCAATTTCGATCAGGATCCCGCGCAAGGCATTGCCGAAGCCGTATTCTCACCGGAGCGCCTCGATGAGGTCTATCTTGATCGGCTGCTTGCCCAGTGCGCCCAGCATCTGTCGCTGCTTGCAGCGCCTTCAACGCTCGAGCGGGTCTACGATTTCGATCCCGACGCTTTCACGCAGCTTATCGACACGGCGCAGCGCAGCGTGCCGCTTCTGGTGCTCGATGTTCCGCACGTCTGGACGGGATGGACCAAAAACATACTGGTCAAGGCCGACGAGATCGTGATCACGGCGACGCCGGAGCTGGCCAATCTGCGCAACACCAAGAATCTGGTCGACATGTTCAAGCGGCTTCGCCCGAACGATCCACCGCCGAAGCTGATCATCAATCAGGCCGGCGTGCCAAAGCGTCCGGAGATTGCGTCATCCGACTTCGCCGACTCGCTCGGCCTGTCGCCGATGTCGGTTCTTCCTTTCGAGCCGCTGCTGTTCGGAAACGCCGCCAACAACGGGCGTATGCTCGGCGAAATGGATGCCAAGAACCCGGTTGTCAGCACGGTCAACGAGATTGCGCATGTGCTGACCGGGCGCAGCGAAATCAAGGCAAGAAAGAAAGCGGGCCTCGGCAATTTCCTTGGCAAGCTCTCGCGCAGCAAGAAGTGATGCTTCCGGAGCGGAATTGGTAATCGATCATGTTTGGTAAAAGAGGCAGCGACGACGGCAGCCGGTTCACCCCGGAATTCCGTCAGCCGGCACCTGCGCCTGCCGCGCCGGCGGCAAATCCTGCGGAAACGGCGGTTCTTGCCAAGCCCGCACCGCCGCCGTCGCTTGGCGCGTCTGCCGCGCCGCCGCCCGTGCGACGTGCGGTCGAGGCGCCGCCATTGGCGCCGGAGCCGAAAAAGATTCAGCGCCAAAAGAGCGAAACCTACTACGACACCAAGAGCCAGGTATTTGCCGCTCTCATCGACACCATCGACCTGTCGCAGCTCGCCAAGCTCGATCCCGAAAGCGCACGCGAGGAAATCCGCGACATCGTCAACGACATCATCGCGATCAAGAATTTCGCGATGTCGATTGCCGAGCAGGAAGAACTGCTCGAGGACATCTGTAATGACGTGCTGGGTTACGGGCCGCTGGAGCCATTGCTCGCTCGCGACGACATCGCCGACATCATGGTCAACGGTTCCAAGAACGTCTACATCGAGGTCAACGGCAAGGTCGAGCAGACCGGCATTCGTTTCCGCGACAACCAGCAGCTCCTCAACATCTGTCAGCGCATCGTCAGCCAGGTGGGCCGCCGCGTCGATGAATCGAGCCCGATCTGCGACGCGCGTCTTCCCGATGGTTCCCGCGTCAACGTCATCGCGCCGCCGCTCGCCATCGACGGCACAGCGCTCACCATCCGCAAGTTCAAGAAGGACAAGCTGACGCTCGATCAGCTGGTCAAGTTCGGCGCCATTTCGCCGCACGGCGCCGAGATTCTCAAGATTATCGGCCGCGTCCGCTGCAACATCGTCATTTCAGGCGGCACCGGCTCGGGCAAGACGACGCTGCTCAACTGCCTGACCAACTATATCGACCGCGAGGAGCGCGTCATCACCTGCGAGGACTCGGCCGAGCTGCAACTGCAGCAGCCGCATGTCGTGCGTCTGGAAACCCGCCCGCCCAACCTCGAGGGCGAGGGCGAGGTGACGATGCGCGACCTGGTCAAGAACTGCCTGCGCATGCGGCCCGAGCGCATCATCGTCGGCGAAGTGCGCGGACCTGAAGTGTTCGATCTTCTGCAGGCGATGAACACCGGCCATGACGGCTCGATGGGCACGATCCACTCGAACAGTCCGCGCGAATGCCTGAACCGTATCGAATCGATGATCGCTATGGGCGGCTACACGCTGCCGCAGAAAACCGTGCGTGAGATCGTGGTTGGTTCGGTGGACGTGATCATCCAGGCTGCACGCCTGCGCGACGGATCACGTCGCATCACCCACATCACCGAGGTGATTGGAATGGAGGGCGACGTCATCATCACGCAGGACATCGTCCTCTACAACATAAAGGGCGAAGACGCGAACGGCAGGCTGCTGGGTGAGCACGTGTCGACAGGTATTGGTCGCCCGCACTTCTGGGAGCGCGCCCGCTATTATGGCGAGGAACAGCGCCTCGCCAATGCGCTCGAGGCGATGGAGAAACGCGCTGACTGATGTGTCTGGAAGCGTAGGGGCCGGAATCGATGTTCGGAATTGACGGCACCGTATTGGCATTCATCGTGCTCGCCGGCTTCAGCGCCGGCGCGGTCGCCTATGCTTTTCTGTTCAATCGGATCAGCACCGAGAAGCAAGTCGGCAGGCGGCTTGAAACGATCAAGACCGCCGAGACGGATGGTGCCGTCGTCAAGGCCTCGCGCGATCGCATGGCGGAAGCGGCCAAGCGGCGAAAATCGGTCCAGGATTCGCTGAAGGATCTCGAACAGAAGCAAAAAACCAACCAGAGCATCGTCAAAAAGCCGCCACTGAAGGCTCAGATCCGTCAGGCGGGCATGAAGTTCTCACTTGAGCGCTTCTATCTCTACTCGGCGGTTTGTGGCGTCGCCCTGACGTTTCTTGCCTATTTCATCGGCGCGCCGTTGTTTGTCTTGCCGGGTGCGCTGCTGGTCGGTGCTCTCGGCCTGCCACGCTGGTTCGTCTCGTTTTGCCGCGCCCGCCGGGTCAAGGCATTCCTCAACGAATTTCCGAACGCGCTCGACATCATCGTGCGTGCGGTCAAATCCGGCCTGCCGCTAAACGACGCCGTCCGCCTGATCGCCAACGAATCCCCTGAACCGGTCAAGACCGAGTTCCGCCGCATCGTCGATTCGCAGCAGATGGGCCTGTCGATCCCCGACGCCAGCATGCGCATGGCTGAGACGATGCCGTGCACGGAAGCGAGCTTTTTCGGCATCGTCATCCAGATCCAGTCCCAGGCCGGCGGCAATCTTTCCGAGGCGCTGGGCAATCTTTCGCGCGTGCTTCGCGACCGCAAGAAAATGAAGGCCAAGGTCCAGGCGCTGTCCATGGAAGCGAAGGCGTCCGCCGTGATCATCGGCGCGTTGCCTTTCGTCGTCGCCTTTCTCGTCTACCTGACAAGCCCGAACTACATCATGCCTCTGTTTACCACCAACGTCGGCAATCTGATCCTCGGCTGCTCGGCGGTCTGGATGGGGATCGGCATCCTGGTGATGCGCAAGATGATGAACTTCGAAGTTTAGGATTTCGAGCGCATGACTGAGAACGTCGTCAAAACCCTTACCGATCCGGCATTTCTGATTGCCTTGCTGGTTGGCATCGCCGTGTTTGCGACCGTCTTTACGCTGCTGCCTGCCTTTGGCGGAAACCAGCTCAAGGCGCGCATGAAATCCGTGGCGCTGGAGCGCGACGAATTGCGCGCCAAGCAGCGTGCGCGGCTTGCGATCGAGGCCGATCGCCGCCGCAAGGGCCTCCGCGAGGAACAGTCGATCGGCATGCGCAACATTGTCGACCGGTTGGACCTGAGGCGCGCCCTGGCCGATGAAGGCACCTTGCAGAAACTCAAGGTGGCGGGCTTTCGCGGGCAGAATCCGCTGACGCGGTTTCTTTTCTTCCGTCTGGTCCTGCCCTTTGTCGGCTTTGCGCTGGCCGCGATGTATCTGTTCGTGCTCGGGGGGTTGCCGGAGCAGCCGCCTCTCATCAAATTGTTCGTCTGTATCGTCGTCGCCTATGCGGGTTTTTACGCGCCGGTGCTCTATGTCAACAACCGCGCCACCAAACGCAAGCAGTCGATCCAGATGGCGTGGCCGGACGCACTCGATCTGATGCTGATCTGCGTCGAATCCGGCATGTCCGTGGAGGCGGCGTTTCGTAAGGTCGCGGACGAGATCGGCGCGCAATCGGTGGCACTTGCCGAAGAGTTCATCCTGACCAATGCCGAGCTTTCCTACTTGCAGGAACGCAAGCAGGCTTACGAAAACCTTGCAAGCCGCACCGGCCTGGAGTCGGTCAAGTCGGTGTCACAGGCGCTGGTGCAGGCCGAGCGCTACGGCACGCCGGTGGCGCATGCGCTGCGCGTGCTTGCCGGCGAAAGCCGCGACATGCGCATGAACGCCGCCGAGAAGAAAGCCGCGGCTTTGCCGCCGAAGCTCACTGTGCCGATGATACTGTTCTTCCTGCCCGTGCTGTTTGCCATCATTCTAGGCCCCGCCGGCATCCAGGTGAGCCAGCGCGGCATCTTCGGCGACCAGCCGACGTCGAGCAGCCAATAGCCTCGCCAGGCGACAACACCTGCGAAAGCCGCGGTGCTGATGCAACGCGGCTTTGTATTTCAAGCATGTCGATGAGCTGAGGGAACTGGCAGGTTTGAGCAAAGCCAGCGTGGTCAATTGGTGGCAGGCTTTGCCTTGTCTTGGTCCTTGAGCTGGCTCCAGGCGTTCTGCTGGGCGAGCATCTGGCGAAGGTAAGTCACGTTCGCCTGCGCCTGTTCGGCCGAAAGCTCCTGGGAGGCGATCTTCTCGGCTTCGTCGAAGCGGCCCTGCAGGCCGACGACCAACGCCAGGTTCTGGCGGACGCGGCTGTCGGCGTTCGGCTGCTGGGCGGCCGAGCGCATATAGGTTTCGGCAGTGCGCAGATCACCTTCCAGCACATAGGACATGCCGAGATTTGAAAGGATTGAAGGTTCGTTCGGCTTGAGGTCAAGCGCCTTGCGGTAATTCTGGCGCGCCTCATCTCTCTGGCCAAGCTGGTCGAGAATCGCGGCTTCCGCCGATACCAGCTTCCAGTCGGGATATTCCGGTGTCTGCGCGCGGCGCACCGCGTCGAGCGCCGGCTCGAACTGCCCGTTGGCGGCCAGTGCCTTGCCATAGGCGGCGAGCACGTCGCGGTCCTTCGGCAGGGCGATCGCCAGTTTGCGCATCACCGCGAGCGATTGGTCGACGTCGCCATCCATTTGCAGCGCCGCGGCATAATTCGTCGCGATCCGCTTGTCGTTGGGGTTCTTGGCGTAGGACTGACCGAGCGCGATCGTCGCCTTGTGCAACTCGCCGGCCGACATGGTTTCCAGTGGCTTTCCGCTGGTGCGTCCGATCGAGCCGGTCGTCAGCTTGCTGGTCCCGCAGCCTGCAACGCTTGCAGCGAGCGCCATTATGAACGCCGTAGTTATCAGCCGCTTCCCCGTGGCGTTCGTCATGCGGTTGGTCGGCATCTGCACCAGGGCCTCCATTCGTAAACGTGGCCGTTCCGTGGCCATCTTCCCTCCCGCAGAAATATTCTGTTAACCCTAACGGACAGTTAAAAAGCGCCGACTCGGAAGCCGGAGACCATCGAATGCCAGTCGAACTCATCGGGAGAAAACTGAAGACCGCGCTGCCGGTTCACCTGGTGGCGAAGGATAGGCTGGATGCAGCGGATTTTGCCTCGTCCACGCTCGCCTGGGCCAAGGCCAACGGCTTTTCCGGTGAGGCCGGCAGGACGCTGCTCATACCCGGCGAAAACGGCGCGCTTGCCGGAGCACTGTTCGGCACGGGCGATGGCGAAGGCGCGCTCGCCATCGGCGGGCTGGCGAGAGCCTTGCCCGAAGG
>NZ_RZSW01000344.1:0-6705 GCF_003997375.1 Mesorhizobium sp. M5C.F.Ca.IN.020.29.1.1
TCCTCGAACAGTTCCGACATCAGCCACAAAAGGAATGTCGCATAGAGCCGGGGATTCATCATCAGCTTGTCGGCAGCCAGCACGCTGATGGCGCCGCGGCCGTCGCGGGTAGTGCGCATGATGTCGGCGATCCGTAGTGCCGGCTCGCCGAAGAAATTCGTCGCTCCCTGCTGTTCCAGAACCAGCAGCGTGCGCTGGATCGCGCCGACCGAGGGCTTGGTCACGTTGCCGTAGCGAGCGCCGATTTCTTCGGCGCGTTCTGCGATGTTGGCAAGAAGCGCTTGCAGGTCCTTCAGGTCCAGCAGCAACAGGCCTTCCTCGTCGGCGATGCGGAAGGCGATGTTCATGATGCCTTCCTGCGCCTCGGAGAGGTTCATCAGGCGCGACAGAAGCAGAGGCCCCATTTCCGAGACGGTGGCGCGAATCGGATGGCCCTGCTCGCCGAACAAGTCCCAGAAGATGACCGGAAATTGCTGGAAATCATAGGGATCTAGCTTGACCTGCTCCGCACGCTTGACCAGAAAATCCTGTGGCGTGCCCATCATGGCGATACCGGACAGGTCGCCTTTGATGTCGGCGCAGAAGACCGGCACGCCGGCATTGGAGAAACCTTCCGCCAAAATCTGCAAGCTCACGGTCTTGCCAGTACCGGTCGCACCGGTGACCAGGCCGTGACGATTGCCATACTGAAGCAGCAGATTTTCGGCGCGCTGGTAGCTGTCGTCGGGCTTTCGGCTGGCTCCTATGAAAATACTGGTGTCGTCAGCCATGTGTCCGGTCTCCGCAAACCTGAAGTGTTGAAGCCCTGGTCTATTGAAAGTAGCGGGGCTCGCCGCAGGTATAATGACGCCATTGCGCAGCGACAATGGCCATGGTCGAAATTGAGTTTTTGGAGCTTGCGGATTTTGCGCATGTTTGGCAATCGGTTGACGGTTCATTGTCGCAGGACGCGTGTTGCATTGTGATATGGGACGGGGAACCGTAGACTGACGTTCCAGGCCTATCGGCCGAGAAGACGAGGAGAGCGGATGGGCGCCGGTGCCTTGAACCACGATGCCGAACTTCCGAACCCTGACCGGCAGCGGTGGCTTGGCCTTGCGGAAA
This sequence comes from Mesorhizobium sp. M5C.F.Ca.IN.020.29.1.1, assembly GCF_003997375.1. NCBI lineage: Bacteria > Pseudomonadati > Pseudomonadota > Alphaproteobacteria > Hyphomicrobiales > Phyllobacteriaceae > Mesorhizobium > Mesorhizobium sp. M5C.F.Ca.IN.020.29.1.1. The sequence goes on from NZ_RZSW01000344.1 coordinate 1,105, forward strand.
AAGCCTTGGCCGGCGGATCCTTCGAGGAAAAGCTCATATCCCATACGGACGATGGCATCCGCATCGAACCGCTCTACGACCGTTCGGTCACCGCAGAGCCTCTGGCGCGGGCAAATCCCAGTTCGCCGTGGATCGTCAGCCAGCGTATCGATGATCCGGATATCGGCCGCGCCAAAGCCCAGGCCCTGGAAGACGTCGCACAGGGCGCCACCGGATTGTCGCTTGTTTTCGAAGGCGCGCCGAATGCGTTCGGCTACGGCCTGCCGAGGACTGCCGAGGCGCTGGAGACCGTGCTCGACGGCGTGCCGCTCAACCGCATCCAGGTTCGCATCGACGCTCATCCCTGGAGCCGCGCCGTGGCCGACTGGCTGGTTGCGTTCTTGAGCAAGCGCCGGTCAGACCCGGCAAAGCTCAACCTGTCCTTCGGTATCGATCCGGCGGCGATCTTTGCCGGAACCGGCCGGTTGCGCATGTCGATCGAGGCCCTGCAGGCGTCGATGCCGCAGTCCCTGGCGCATTTTTTCTCGATGGGCGTGCCCGGGGTCCTGCTGGAGGCAGACGGACGCGTCTTCCACAATGCCGGCGCCACCGAAGCGCAGGAGCTGGGCACCATGATGGCTTCGGCGGTCTCCTATCTCAGGATGTTCGAGGAGGCGCGCCAGCCGCTTGTCTATGCGGCGCCCCATATCGGCTTCGCGCTCAGCGTCGACCAGGACCAGTTTGTGTCGATGGCCAAGGTCAGGGCCCTGCGCAGGCTGTGGGCGCGGGTCCAGGAGGCATGTTCGATCGCCGCGTCCACCGCCAACATCCATGCCGAGACCTCCTTCCGCATGATGACTTTGGCGGACCCGGAGACAAACATCCTGCGCACCACGATCGCCGCTTTTGCCGCGGCAGCCGGCGGGGCGGATTCGATCTCCATCCTGCCGCATACGATCGCGCATGGCCTGCCGACGGGCTTTGCCCGCCGTGTCGCCCGCAATACGCAACTGATCATGGCCAACGAAAGCCATATCGATCATGTCGCCGACCCTGCTTGCGGTTCGGGCGCCGTTGAAGCGCTTACCGCCGAACTCGGCGAAGCGGCGTGGGAAGAATTCCAGCGGATCGAGGCGGAAGGCGGCGTGCTGTCAAGCCTGCAGCAAGGACACATCCAGAAACGAGTTCAGGCGGCCTCCGCCCGCCGCAATGCTGTCTATCAAGCGGGCGAGCGGGCCATCATCGGCACCACGCTTCACCCGTCGAAGACCGAACGCCCGGTCGAAACGCTGGCGGCGGAGCGGCGGCCTGCCGTCACCGAGGGCGTGGCGGTGTGCGAGCCGCTGTTTCCGATCCGCCTCGATCAATCGATCGGAGCAGCGCCATGATCCCGGACTTTAGCCAAATCGGCTGGTCGGCGCCGCGCCGGGCGCAGATCGAGGTCAAGGGCCAGCGGATGACCCCGGAAGGACTGGCCATCAAGCATCTGTACAACCAGGGCGACCTCAAGGGGTTGCCGCATCTCGACACTTATCCGGGCCTGCCGCCATTCGTGCGCGGCCCCTACCCGACCATGTATGTCCAGCAGCCCTGGACGATCAGGCAATATGCCGGTTTCTCGACGGCGGAAGAGTCGAACGCCTTTTACCGGCGTAACCTTGCAGCCGGCCAGAAGGGACTGTCGGTCGCCTTCGACCTCGCCACGCATCGCGGCTACGACAGCGATCATCCACGTGTTGCCGGTGATGTCGGCATGGCGGGCGTCGCCATAGATTCCATCCTCGACATGCGCCAGCTCTTCGACGGCATCCCGCTTGACGAGATGACGGTGTCGATGACCATGAACGGCGCGGTGCTGCCGATCATGGCGCTCTACATCGTGGCGGCGGAAGAACAGGGCGTTGCGCAGAAGGACCTCGCCGGAACCATTCAGAACGACATTCTGAAAGAGTTCATGGTGCGCAACACCTACATCTATCCGCCAAAGCCTTCGATGCGGATCGTGTCCGACATCTTCTCCTACACGTCGCAGCACATGCCGAAGTTCAATTCGATTTCGATCTCCGGCTATCACATGCAGGAAGCAGGGGCGACCGCCGACCTCGAGCTCGCCTACACGATCGCCGACGGCATCGAATATGCCCGCGCCGGTGTCGCGGCGGGTCTCGATATCGACCGTTTCGCGCCGCGTCTTTCCTTCTTCTGGGCGATCGGCATGAACTTCTTCATGGAGGTCGCCAAGCTGAGGGCAGCCCGCCTTTTGTGGTCGACCCTGATGCTGAAGAACTTCTTGCCGAAGGACGAGCGCTCGCTGTCGCTGCGAACCCATTGCCAGACTTCGGGCTGGTCGCTGACGGCGCAGGATCCTTACAACAACATCATCCGCACCATGATCGAGGCGATGGCGGCGACGCAGGGTCATACGCAATCGCTGCACACCAACTCCTTCGACGAGGCGATGGCGCTGCCGACCGACTATTCGGCCCGCATCGCCCGCAACACACAGCTCATCCTGCAAAAGGAATCCGGCACCACCCGCATCATCGACCCGTGGGGAGGCTCTGCCTATTTCGAACGGCTGACGCATGATCTGGCGGCGCGCGCGCTTGCCCATATCGAAGAGGTCGAGAGCCTGGGCGGCATGGCCGTCGCAACCGAAAAAAACATACCGAAGCTGCGCATCGAAGAGGCTGCCGCGCGCACTCAGGCGCGGATCGATTCCGGCGAGCAGATACTGGTCGGCGTCAACGCCCATCGTCCCGAGACGGATATCAAAGTCGACGTGCTGAAGATCGACAATGCCGAAGTCAGAGCCCGGCAATTGTCGAAACTGCAACGGCTGAAAGGCACGCGCGATGTCGGCGCCGTCGAGAGCGCACTGAGTGCGCTGAGCCGGGCCGCGGAGAGCGGCGAAAATCTGCTGGAGTTCGCCATTCGCGCCGCGCGCGCCAACGCCACGGTCGGCGAGATTTCGCTGGCTCTGGAAAAGGTTTTCAGCCGTCATGTCGCCTCGGTCCAGACGATCTCCGGCGTCTATCGCAAGGCGCTCGGCGACAATCCCGTGGTCGACCGCCTGCAGGACAAGATCGTGGCATTCGAGGAGAAGTCCGGCGGCAAGCCGCGCATTCTCGTCGCCAAGATGGGACAGGACGGCCACGATCGCGGCCAGAAGGTCATCGCCACGGCCTTTGCCGATCTCGGCTTCGACGTCACCGTTGGGCCGATGTTCCAGACGCCGGAGGAGATCGCCAGGCTCGCGGTCGAGCACGACGTGCATATCATCGGCGCCTCGTCGCTAGCGGCAGGACATTTGACGCTCATTCCCGAACTCAAGGACGCGCTGAAGAAGCTCGGCCGCGACGATATGCTGATTGTCGCCGGCGGCGTCATCCCGCCGCAGGATTACGATGCGGTACGTCAGGCAGGTGCCACCGAAATCTACCCGCCTGGCACGGTCATTCCGGAAGCGGCGGATCGGCTGATGGACCGGCTGCTGCAGGTCGGCTGACACCGGAGAGGGAGATCTATGGCGAACCCAACCTCTGCGAGCTGGCATCCGCTTATCTTTTCGGCATCGTCAAGAATCCATTCGTCGACGGCAACAAGCGCACCGCTTTTACCGCAGCCGATTTTTTTCAATGGGCTAAGCATCGAAGCCGAGCAGGCGGACGTCATTCAACTGGTCATGATGGTCGCGGCCGGCGAGATCGACGAGGCTGGCGCGGCAGCGTTCTTCCGCGACTATGTCGTCAAGGTCGAGGCCTAACTGGCAGTCAGCTTCACAATCTCCCATTCCTTGCCGTTCACCACGGCAATTTCGCCCACCTTCTTGCCGAACAAGGCCAGGGCCATCGGTGAAACATGGGAAATTGTGCCCTTGCCCGGATCGGCCTCATCCTCGCCGACAATCTTCCAGTGTACCTTCCTGCCGTCATCGCCTTCCAGCGTGACGCCCATGCCGAAGCGAACCAAATTGCTGCCCGATTCCGGCACGGACAGCTCGGCGCTTTCACGCCGCGCGGTCCAGTAGCGCAGGTCGCGCGAAATGAGCGCGATACGCTCGCGGTCGGCCCTCTTTTCCGCTCTGGCCAGATCATCACGCAGGGCCGCCAGTTCGGCGTCGATCAGCGCCAGGCCGCGTTGCGTCACCAGATTGCGGTGCTGACTGATCGGCCGCTCGCCGATGCCGGCGATGGCGTTTTCGCTGTCCTCTTCGCGCGTGAAGGCTCTGCTCATCAGTCGAGCTTATGCCTCGCGCGGCGACTTCACAAGCTATTGCCGGCAAACCGGATCGGCCGATCCGGTCTGGCACGATTCCTGCGCGCGACGGCCGAACGCTGGGAATCTGTGCCGATGTTGAACAGACGAAAATTTCTCGCACAAACCGCCGGCTTTGCCGTCCTGGGCCTCTCGCTCGGCAAGGCAGCGGCGGGCAGCCAGCCCGGAATCGACAATCCCTCGATCCGCGGCTCGATCAACGCTGCCGACCTCGGCGTGCGGCCTGGCGCGCTTGACGACCAGAGCAAGGCCTTCGCCAGGCTGCTGCGCGACGCAAACGACCGCGACATGCCGGTGTTCCTGCCGCCGGGAACCTATGTCGTATCCAACCTGTCGCTGCCCAGCCGCGTCAGGCTTTCCGGCGTGCCGGGCGCATCGCGGATCGTATATGGCGGCAACGGCCATCTGCTCATGGCCGAACAGGCCGGGCACATCGAATTCACCGGGCTGGTGTTCGACGGCACCAACCGCTGGATGGGCGACTACGCGCAAGGCCTGCTCGACCTCCGCCGCGTCGCTCACCTTGTCATCGACAATTGCCAGATATCAGGCAGCGGCAAGAGCGGCCTGGCGCTCGAGCACGCTTCGGGCGGCATCGAGCGCTCGGAAATATCGGGCGCGGCCGACGCGGGAATCTATTCGGTCGAAGCCGCCGGCCTGGAGATATCAGGCAACACCGTGTCCGACTGCGCCAATGGCGGTATCCTGGTGCACCGCTGGCAAGCGGCCGAGGACGGCACCATCGTCAGCGGCAACCGCGTAGAACGCATTCAGGCGCGTAGCGGGGGAACCGGCCAGAACGGCAACGGCATCAATGCGTTCCGCGCCGGCAACGTCGTCATCTCGGGCAATATCGTCTCGGACTGCGCGTTTTCGGCGATCCGCGCCAACAGCGCCAGCAATCTGCACATCACCGGCAACACCTGTTCGCGGTCCGGCGAAACGGCGCTCTATTCCGAATTCTCCTTCGAGGGAGCGATCGTCAGCAACAACATCGTCGATGGCGCCGCCAACGGCATCTCCATTGTCAATTTCAACGAGGGCGGCCGCATGGGCGTGTGTTCCGGAAACATCGTCCGCAACCTCTCGACCAGCGGCCCCTACCCTGCAGATGCGCCCGGTTTCGGCGTCGGCATCAGCGTTGAGGCGGATACCACGGTCTCCGGCAACGTCGTCGAGAATGCGCCGCTCTACGGCATGCACATCGGCTGGGGGCCGTTCATGCGCAATGTGGTCGCTACCGCCAACATCATTCGCAAGGCCGGAACCGGCATCGCCGTCACCGTGGTCGAGGGCGCCGGGACGGCGGTCATCTCCGACAATGTCATCGACGGCGCCCAATAC
>NZ_RZSW01000345.1:0-6690 GCF_003997375.1 Mesorhizobium sp. M5C.F.Ca.IN.020.29.1.1
CTCGTAGAGAGCGTCGCGTTCTTTGACGTCGGTCAACTGCCCGGCCTGGTCCACTATGGCATCGGCTTCCGGCAGGACCCGGCCAAAAAAATTGAGGGGACCGTCTTTTGTGAAGAAAGCCTTGGCCTGGGTCTCCGGATGAGCGGCGTCCGGGCCTGCGATCGTGAGCAGCAAATCGGGAGGGTTTGGGTCGTCCTTCAAGGTGTAAGCAGCGCCGGAAGGCAGCACGTAAGCCGTTGCCTTTACGCCGATCAACGCCAATTGCGCTATCATCAGGTCGGCGATGCGGCTGTAGCTTGGGGCCGCGCTATGGAGGCCAATGACCAGATTGACCGCGCCACGTTTGGTGATCGCGGCTTTCGCTGCCTCTAAGTCGGTCGGGAACCGGATCGGATTCACTGGGTCGAGCATCACGTTCGGATAAACGGACCTCGACAGGCTTGCGAACTCTCCAAAGGCGTCCTTAACCCACAGCGCCGGGTTAATCGCTGTCAAAACGGCACTGCGGACCTCCGCGTCGTCCAGCGGCGAGTTCGGCTTAACGAAGAGATAGTACGGTATCATGCTCGGGGCGGCGGTGATCTCCAGCCCCCCCGGCAGGGTGGTGAGTTGCGCGAATGGATAGTTGATTGGCACGGCATCGATCGCACCGGCCTGCAATTGAAGTATCTGCTGGCTGATATCGGGCACGACCGAAATCTGGATCTGCCGGAAGAACGGTTTGTCGCCCCAGTAGTCGTCGTTGCGCTCGAGCACATAGCGCTGACCGCGTTTGAATTCCGACAGTTTGAATGGACCCGTGCCGATCGCATGCTCATTGAGCCAGGTCGTCGCAAAGTCGCCGTTGTCATGCTCGGCGAGCGCTGTCGGACTGATGATCTTCGGTCCCCAGGGGCTCGCGAGGGCGTCGAGGAACCAGGGCTGAGGATCGCTCAGCGTGAGCACGACCGTCGAATCGTCGGGCGCCCTCATGTCCTTCACATTGGCCAGGAAGTAGCTCAGGTTCAGTCCACGATCGCGGCGGCGCTCGAACGAGTTTATGACCGTCGCTGCATTGAATGGCGTGCCATCATGGAACTTGACACCGTCGACCAGGTGGAAGGTGTAGGTCAGTCCGTCGTCCGAGATCTCCCAACTCCTGGCGAGCAGACCAACGATCCTAGTCGAACCCGGCTCGTAGTCGACGAGCCCTTCATAGACATTGTTGATTGCGCTGATCCCTCCGACCTCGAAGCCGCTGTCCGGATCGAAAGTGCCGATATCGGCCACGTAGGGTATGCGCAGCACCTCTTGCGCGTTGACCGGCGCAATCCAGACCAGCAAACCGAGAGCGAGTCCCAGCATGCGCAGCCCGAAGCTGCGCTTGTAAGATCGTTCGGTCCGGTACGCGCAAATCTGCATGAAGGATTTCCCGCTGGCCTGGTACTTCACTAGGGACTGCAGGAAGACCCGCAGTCAATTCTTGGCCAACGAGGCATTCCACGCTCTTGTCCAACCCAGCGTCCCACCGATGCCATCAAGGTGTTCTTGCGGCTTGGGATCGGTGCGGATACCCAGACATTTTCGCACGATACGTCAGCCCGCCGATCGCGGTCTATGAGCATCAAGCAGAGGTCACCCTATCCCAGGGTATAGATCGTGCCGCCGCCGGACAGGTATGTGGACGCTTGCAGACGCGCATACACTACAGATCGCGTTTGCAACTCCACATAGCGCAGATCGCCGACGTCGAGGTGGCGAAGGACGACCCGGTTCGGGTTCGGCGCGTCGTCACGGGCCCATCCATAGCAAATCGATTCGTTATCCAGCGAAGCATATCACGTCTAGGTTCTCGCGCCGAAAGTCCGGCGCCTCGTCAACATCGTTGAACGGCGCGGGCGTTAATCCTATCGTTGGGTGGGCCGCTTTCCATGATCGGTGCAGATGCGTTGCACAAGCAGTCGTTCGTCGGCCCAATCGAGACCTTCATTGCTCGTCGCAAAGTATCGTCAATGCGCCACGCGACCTTCCAACTTGAGACACATCATGACCCTCTCTTTACCGTTAACGGTGAGCAACGCGTTTTATCGGGTGGAATCTAGCGCAGTAGGTGGGACAAAACATCGAAAAACATTGGAACTGATTTGAATGCCGCGACGTCCCACTGATATCTAAGTAGTTGGGTTTGCAGTGTTTCCAAACACCCTCCGGGCCCACCATTGTCGCTCAATATCAATAATTTATGGCCGACGCTATCTAAAGTGGGCCACGTGAGCTCCGCTATACCCGCCGTATTCAGATTGAATGTTGTCGCCTGACCACGATCCAAGGGCAGGAGAAGCGATCTTGTGCCTGTTTCTATCCTCTATTTTTGCTCCTGTTCGTCGGTCGGCCGACGACCCCAGCGGCGATCCGCTCGATGCGCTTTTCTGCGCGATCCAGACGGCCTGGGCGTGGACGATGCGAAGCGAGCGATACGGCGCGCCGGAACATCTCGATCCGCTCGAGGGATGGATCGCCGATCCATCCCTCCGCGAGATCCAGGAACCCGCCGGTCCGGCTTCAGCCTAAACCCGGCGCCTCATCGGCTCGGCGTCTACTCGGCTGCGCCGCTCTCGGAAGCCAGGGTCGGGCCGGCTTCAGGCCGCCTGCGCCGGAATGTCCTGCGCAGAGCGACGTAGAAGACCGGCGTCAGGAAGAGGCCGAACAACGTCACGCCCAGCATGCCGGAGAACACGGCCGTGCCGAGCGATTGGCGCATTTCCGCGCCAGGCCCGCTGGCGATCACTAGCGGCACCACGCCCAAGATGAAGGCGAATGCCGTCATTAGGATCGGCCGCAGCCGCAGCCGGCAGGCCTCGACAGCCGCCTCGACGGCGTCAAGGCCGCGCTCCTCACCTTGGCGCGCGAACTCGACGATCAGGATCGCGTTCTTCGCCGCCAGGCCGATGAGCACGATCAGCCCGATCTGCACGAGGATGTTGTTGTCGAGACCGCGGAAGGCGACGCCCAAGAGGGCGGCCAGCACGCTGAGCGGGATGATAAGCACGATGGCGAACGGCGTAATCCAGCTTTCGTATAGCGCAGCGAGCGCCAGAAAGACGAACAGAACCGACAGGCCGAAGATGAAGACCGCCGTGTTGCCGGTCTGCCGCTCCTGGAAGGCGAGTTCAGTCCATTCGAAGGAAGTGCCCTGCGGCAGCGATTCGGCTGCGATCCCCTCCATCAGGTCGAGCGCCGTGCCCGTGGCGACACCCGGCGCTGCATTGCCCTGAAGCGGCACGGAGACATACATGTTGTAGCGTTGCACGAGCGAGGGACCGGTGACGTCGCCGATCTCGACCAGTGTGCCGAGCGGCACCAGGTCGCCGGCCGCCGAGCGCACCTTCAGCTTCAATATGTCGTCGCGATCGATGCGGAAAGCCTGGTCGGCTTGCGCCCGCACCTGGTAGACGCGACCGAAGGCGTTGAAGTCGTTGACATAGGCGGTGCCTAGATTGATCGACAGCGTCTCGAAGATGTTGGGGATCGGCACGTTCAGCATCCGCGCCTTGTCGCGGTCGATCGCCAAGAAGAATTGCGGGCTGGAGGCCGAAAAGGTGGTGAAGACGCCCATCAACCCGGGCGTCTGGTTGGCCTTGCCGGCGATTTCGTTGGCCAGCGCCAGAATCGGCCGCATGTCGGCGCTGTTGCGCTCCTGGAGCATCATCTTGAAGCCGCCGGAGTTGCCGATGCCCCGCACTGGCGGCGGCGGCAGCGCGATGATGAAGGCCTCCTGGATGCTTTGCAGGCTGCCAAACAGCGTGCCGATGATCTTGTCGGAAGTATCGCCGCTCTCGAGCCGTTCCTCAAAGCTCTTGAATGGCGCGAAGATCACGCCGGAATTGCTGGCGTTGGTGAATGTCGCGCCGTTGAATCCTGCGAAGGCGACGGCGTTGGCGACACCCGGTGTCTCGCGGATGATATCCGACGCCTTCTGGATGACTGCGTCCGTTCGGGCGAGCGAAGAGCCCTCCGGCAATTGCACGACGACGATCGCATAACCCTGGTCCATGTTCGGGATGAAGCCGCGCGGCACCGTCTGCAGCATGTGATAGGTCGCGTAGAGCAGGCCTGCGAAGACGAGCAGCATGGCGGCAAGCGCCAGAGTCGTGCCGACCAGCCTGTGCACCAGCCACGCATAGCCGTCCGCCATCCTGTCGAACCCGTTGTTGAACCCGTTCGCCAGAGCGCGGCCGAACCTTGCCAGGAACAAGTTCGAATGTTCCTCGCTGTGCGGCTTGAAAAGCACGCCAGCGAGAGCCGGCGAAAGCGTCAGCGAGTTGAATGCGGAGATCGCCGTGGAGACCGCGATGGTGATGGCGAACTGCAGGTAGAACTGGCCGGAAATCCCGGGAATGAAAGCCGCCGGAACGAAGACGGAGATCAGCACCAGCGAGATCGCGAGGACCGCGTTTCCCACTTCATCCATGGTCTTGTGCGCAGCGGCGCGCGGAGCGAGCCCCAGCCGGATGTTCCGCTCGATATTTTCCACAACCACGATGGCGTCGTCGACAACGATGCCGACGGCCAGCACCAGCCCGAACAGAGTGAGCATGTTGAGCGAGAAGCCGAAGGCGAGCAGCACGGCAAGCGTGCCGATCAGCGAGACCGGTATCGCCACGATCGGCACGATCGCCATGCGCCACGACTGCAGGAACACTATGATGACGATCACCACCAGCAGGATCGCCTCGGCGATGGTGACATAGACCTCGTTGATAGATTCGGCGATGAACTCGGTCGGATTGTAGATGATCTCGTAGGCCAACCCCTCCGGGAAATCCTCCGAAAGCTCCGCGATGGTCTCCTGGATTTCTTCCGCCGAGGCCAAGGCATTGGTGCCCGGCCGCTGGAAGATGCCGAGCGCCACCGCCGCCTTGTTGTTGAGATAGGAATTGGTGACGTAGTCCCTGGCGCCGAGCTCTATGCGCGCCACGTCCTGCAGGGAGATCAAGCGGCCGTCCTTGGTCGACTTGACTATAACGTAGCGGAACTCGCGCGCGTCTTCGAAGCGCCCTTGCGTGGTGACCGTATACTGGAAGGCCGAGCCGTCGCCAATCGGCGGCGCGCCGATCGAGCCGCCCGACACCTGGACGTTCTGGTCGCGCAGCGCCTGGACTACGTCGCCTGCGGTCATGCCGTAGGCGGACAGCTTTTCCGGGTCGAGCCAGACGCGCAGCGAATATTCGCGCTCGCCGAAGATCTGCACGTCGCCGACGCCGTCCAGCCTCAGGAGGACGTCGCGCACGCGCGAACGCGCATAATTCGAGACGTAGAGCTGATCATATGTGTCGTCGGGCGACAGCATATGGATGACCATCATCAGGTCGGGCGAACTTTTCGCCGTGGTGATGCCGAGCCGGCGCACCTCTTCCGGCAGGCGCGCTTCGGCGATCGAGACGCGGTTCTGGACCAGCACCTGCGCCGCGTCGAGATCGGTGCCGGGGCGGAAGGTGATGGTGAGCGACATCGAGCCTTCGCCGGAGGAATAGGACGACATGTAGAGCATGTGCTCGACGCCGTTGATTTCCTGTTCGATCGGCGTCGCCACGGTCGCGGCGACCGTCTCGGCGTCGGCGCCCGGATAGGAGGCGCGCACCACGATGGTCGGTGGCGCGATTTCGGGATATTGGGCGACCGGAAGCTGCGTATAGGCGATGCCGCCGACGAGCACGAGCACGATCGACAGCACCACCGCGAAGATCGGGCGGTTGACGAAGAAATGGGCGAAGTTCATTGCGTCTGCCCTTCGGCTTCAACCTTGGGCGGCAACGTGGTCATCTCGGACTTGACGGTGACGCCCGGCCGCACTCGCACCAGCCCGTTGATTACCACGGTCTCTTCGCCGGTGAGGCCCTCGCGGATAACGCGATAGCCGTCGATGCGCGGGCCGGTGCGGACCGGCTTGGCCGAGATCAGGCCTGCCTCGTCGACAACGAAGACGATGCGGCGGTTCTGGTCGGCGCCGATCGCCTCGTCAGGCAGAAGCACGCCCGGATGCGGCAGCGAGCCGGGCACGTTGATGCGGCCGAACATGCCCGGCTGCAGCACGCCGTCCTTGTTGTCGAAGCGCGCCCTGGCCCGCATCGTGCCGGTAGCTTCGTCCAGACGGTTCTCGGCGAAGTCGAGCTTGCCCTTGAACGTCGCTTCATCACGGTCGGCGACACGGACGACAACATCGACGCCGCCGGCGCCCTCCTGCATGACGCCGCCGCGCTCGCGGGCGTCGCGCGCATAAGCGAAGTAGGTCCGCTCATCGATGTCGAAATAGAAGTCGATCGGGTCGATCGAGACGATGGTGGTCAGCACTGTCTGGTCGGCCTGCACCAGATTGCCCGGCGAGATGAGCCGGCGGTCGACCCGGCCGGAAAACGGCGCCTTAATCTCGGTGAATTCGAGATCGAGACTTGCGTTTTCAAGTGCCGCCTCCGCGCCGTCCAGTTGCGCTTGGGCGGCGAGATATTCGCGGCGGCGGTCGTCCAGTGTCGAAACCGGTATGTTGCCTTCGCGCGACAGGGTCTCGGCGCGCTCGAACTGCATCTTGCTGAATTCGACCAGGGTCTTGGCCGAGTCGACCTGCGCCTGCGCCTGGTTCAGCGCCGCCTTGAACGGCCGCTGGTCGATGGTGAACAGGAGGTCGCCCTGCTTGACCAGCGTACCGTCCTGGAA
>NZ_RZSW01000346.1:0-6671 GCF_003997375.1 Mesorhizobium sp. M5C.F.Ca.IN.020.29.1.1
AGACAGATCCCGCACTGCACAAACCGCTTGGAATTGCGACGCTTTTGCGCATATCCTTGAAAAGGCGCAATCGTTACCGGCAGCTTACACAAGTGCGCCGGTGTCCTGGGAGGATGCTGATGGCCGCGAAAGACGAACCGATTATCATCAAGAAATATGCCAATCGCCGCCTCTACAACACCGGCACCAGCACTTATGTGACGCTCGAGGACCTTGCCGAAATGGTCAAGAAGGGCGAGGAGTTCACCGTCCAGGACGCCAAGACCGGCGACGACATCACGCATCCGGTGCTGACCCAGATCATCTTTGAACTGGAGAACAAGGAGGGGCAGAACATGCTGCCGATTCCGTTCCTGCGCCAGTTGATCGCCTTTTACGGCGACCAGATGCAGATGATCGTGCCGAGCTTCCTCGAGCAGTCGATGATCGCCTTCTCAAAGGAACAGGAACGCTTCCGCGAGCAGATGAAGGGGGCGTTGGGCAAGTCGCCGCTGGACATGATGAAGATCGCCACGCCGATCAAGGCACTGGAAGAGCAGACGCGCCGCAACATGGAGATGTTCCAGAATGCCATGCGGCTGTTCACGCCCTTCCCACCTGCAGCCTCGAATGGCTCTTCCGCAGCGCCAGCGGAGCCGGCCAGGAAAGAAACGTCGGATAAACCCGACGACCTTCAAGAGTTGAAGGAACAGATCGCCGCCATGCAGCGCAAGCTCGACACGATGTCGTGATCGCCGGCTGGACTAAACCCGGCCGAAATCTCCCATCAGCAGCATCCGGACAATGGCCGAAACGAGCCTTGATAAGATCGCCGCCAAAGTCGCTGTTCATGCTGTTGTACGGCTTGCCGGCGATATTGCAGGTATCTCCGGCGGGATCGATCTTCATATGCACGTGCCCGCATTGGCTGACGCCGTCGCATTCACCCGCTGGCAGCAGCGTGAAGTTGCTCCTGACCACGACGCCTATCGCCCTTTCGGGATCATTGCCGAGTTCGATGACCGAACCGGCCACCGGCCAGACGATTTCCAGAGTTGGCCGATCTTCGGCCTGGGCAGACCCGAGCGACAATAGGGAGAAAGCGAGGGCAGTCGTTGCGATGATGCGAAGCATGGTAACCTCCGTTCATGCTGTAATCACTGATTACATATGAATCGCTGGGGCGCAAGAAAATAATCGGTGATTACATTTCGGCCCCGTGCTACTGGGAGGGCATGACCAACACCACGGATTCCAGCGAAGCCGCCAACCCCAAGCACTATCATCACGGCAATCTGGTCGAGGCCTTGATCGCGGCAACCGTGGAGATCATCGAGGAACGCGGAGCAGAGCATGTGTCTGTGCGCGAGGCCGCAAAGCGGGCCGGCGTTTCGCCCGGCGCGCCATTCCGCCATTTTCGGTCGAAAACAGCACTGCTGACCGCGGTCGCCGAACAGGCGATGAACCGGCTGACCGAGGCCGTTGCCAATGCACAGTCCAAAGCCGACAGCGCGGATCCCATTGTGGCCTTCGAAGCAATCGGACGGGGCTATCTGGAATGGGCGATCAGCAATCCCACGCATTTCCAGATCATCAGTTCCCGAACGCTGATTGATTTCGACGCGTCGGATAGTCTTCGTGATCAGAATGAAGCCATTCGCCGGAAGATGATCGACCTGCTGATCCAAGCGCAGCAACAAGGTCGGCTCGCTCCGGACACCGACTTCGATCATCTGGTGCTTGCCGCGCGCGCATTTGTCTACGGATTGGCACGCATGGCAATCGATGGTCATTTCCCGGAGTGGCATCCGTCCGAGCCGCCATCCCTCGCCGCGCGGAGAGCTCTCCACCTTTTCATGAGCCGGATGACCAATTCCAAAACGCAACCTCACGAGCACCCCGAGGTGGCTTGCGGGGGTCGCTGACACACTGTTTCACACAGCCTGTTCAGGCGCACAACTTCGGGTGAGAACGGCCTCTTCATGACAAAAATTTCATGTCATTGCGTGCATCACGCCGCTGTTCTTGCGCCACACGAGACATATATGCTGCACTGCAATATGTCTCCGTTAGCACCGCACTGAAGGATTTCGCCTTGCCCAGCAGAAAAACCGCCATCGTCACCGGTTCCACCTCGGGCATCGGGCTGGCCATCGCCCATGCGCTCGCAGCGGAAGGGTGCAACATCGTCGTCAATTCCTTTTCCGACACGGCCGACGACCAGGCCATCACCGATGCGGTCGCCAAACATCACAAGGTGAAGACCGCGTACATCAAGGCAGACATGTCGAAGCCGGCCGAATGCCGGGCGCTGGTCGCAAAGGCAGCCGAGACCTTCGGCTCGGTCGACATCCTGGTCAACAATGCCGGCATCCAGCATGTCGCGCCGGTGGAAGAATTTCCGATCGAGAAGTGGGACGCGATCATTGCCATCAATTTGTCGTCGGCCTTCCACACCATGGCCGCCGCGATCCCGCTGATGAAGCAAGCCGGCGGCGGCAGGATCGTCAACATCGCCTCGGCCCACGGGCTGGTCGCCTCGCCGTTCAAGTCGGCCTATGTCTCGGCCAAGCACGGCATCATGGGGCTGACCAAGACCGTCGCCTTGGAACTGGCGCGCGACAAGATCACATGCAACGCCATCTGCCCCGGCTATGTGCTGACGCCGCTGGTCGAGGCGCAGATCCCCGACCAGATGAAGGCGAACAAGATGGACCGCGACACTGTGGTCCGCGAGGTCATGCTCGAAAAGCAGCCGACCAAGGAATTCGTCACGGTCGAGCAAGTTGCCGCTGCCGCGGTGTTCCTGTGTTCGGATGCAGCGGCGCAAATCAACGGCACGCATATTTCGGTCGACGGCGGCTGGACCGCCCAGTGAATTTGCTGCGCGAAACAAATCTGGCCGACGAATCAAGGGCAACGCCATGACGACAAACGGCAAGGTGGAGGAGCCCAAGAAGATCAACGTCGCGCTGCAGGGCGGCGGCTCGCACGGCGCCTTCTCCTGGGGGGTGCTCGACCAGCTGCTGGAGGACGGACGGCTCGACGTCGCGGCGGTTTCGGGCACCAGCGCCGGCGCGATGAACGCGGTGGCGCTGGCCGACGGCTTCGTCCGAGGCGGCGTCGAGGGGGCGCGACAGAAGCTCGACGATTTCTGGCGCGCGGTGGCGCTGAAGGGCCGGTTCAGCCCGGTACAGCGCATGCCGTGGGACGTGGCCTGGGGCAACTGGTCGATCGAGAATACGCCGGGCTATCTCTTTTTCGATACCATGTCGCGGGTGTTTTCGCCTTATGTCGCCAACCCGCTCGGCCTCAACCCGCTGCGCGACGTGATCGAACAGGAGATCGATTTCGGCAATGTGCGCGCCTGCAAGTCGATTGAGCTGTTCATCTCCGCGACCAATGTCGAGACCGGGCAGTTGCGCGTCTTTTCGGATGGCGAGATCGACCTCGACACGGTGATGGCGTCGGCTTGCCTGCCGCAGCTGTTCCGCGCCGTCGAGATCAAGGGCGTGCCCTACTGGGATGGCGGCTATGGCGGCAATCCGGCGCTATTCCCGTTCTTCAAGACGGCTGCCACTGAGGACGTGCTGTTGGTGCAGATCAATCCGGTGGTCCGCGAGGGAACGCCGAAGAGCGCCAATGAAATCCAGAATCGCATCGACGAAATCACTTTCAATGCCGGGCTGCTGCGCGAATTCCGTTCGATCGCCTTCGTCAAGGAGCTGATCGCCGCCGGCCGGTTGCCGCATGGCGAATACCGCGACATCCGCATGCACCGCATCGATGCCGACGAGGCGTTCAAGGACCTGTCGGCATCGTCCAAGGTTAATGCCGAATGGGCGTTCCTGACCTATCTGCGCGACCTTGGCCGCACTGCCGCCAGCGATTGGCTGGAGGAGAATTACGACGCCGTCGGCAAACGGCCGACGCTTGATCTCTCAGGCGAGCTCGACGACGGCTTCAAGCTGATGCGTGGTCCGGCACCGGGCCGGCGGGTCAAGGAGTTCCTCGCGGCCCGCAAGAAGCCCGAGGCAGCGCGTCGCCAAGCCTGAGGCGTTTTGGATTGTCAGCTTTTTTGCAAGGCCAGATCGATCACCTTGATCAGCGCGGCCGCCGCCTGCCGCTGCTCGTCCGGATCGCTGATACGCATCTTCATGCCATCCAGCCCGTCGAGCAGCATGTCGGCGAGCAGTTTTACCGACAAGCCCTTGGCGGTGAGGTCGACGCCATTGCGTTCGGCTTCGCTCTGGATCGCTGCGGCGATATGCTCGGCAAACCGGCCGCGCCAGCAGCCGATCAGATCGGCGAGGCTCGACTTCATGTCAAGGAGTTCGGCGCCATGCGGCGAGGCATTGACGGCCCGCGTCATCGAGATCAGTGCCTCGTCGATGGCCCGCATTCCGCCTGCGGCGCCTGCACGGTGCATGTCGACGGCCAGCCGGTGCGCTCCTGTTCATTGCCGGTCGGTGAGGTCACCGGCACAGTCACCACGATCGAAGGCATCGGCACCGAAGGCAGACTGCATCCGGTACAGCAGGCATGGCTGGAAGTGCAGGTCGCCCAATGCGGCTACTGCCAGGCCGGCCAGATCATGAGCGCGGTGGCGCTGCTCGACGAGGTTGCCGAGCCGACCGATGCCGACATCGACAATGCCATGGGCGGCAATCTCTGCCGCTGCGGCACCTACCCGAAGATCCGCGCGGCGATCAAACGAGCGGCCGTCCTCAAGACGGCGGGGATCTGACTATGGCCAGTCTCGGAAAGATCGCCCGCCGCACGTTTCTCATCGGCGCGGCTGCCATCGCGGGCGGTGTCGCCGTCGGCTACTATTACTACGGCAAACCCTATCCGAATCCGCTGGAGGGCGATCTCGCCGCTGACGAAGCGACCTTCAACCCCTATGTGAAGATCGGCGCCGACGACACGATCACCATCATCGCGCCGCGTGCCGAGATGGGCCAAGGCATCTCGACGACGCTCGCCGCCATGGTTGCCGAAGAGCTCGATGTCAACCTCGATCAGGTCAAGGTCGAGCACGGCCCGGCCTCCTACGCCTATTACAATGCGGCGATCCTGGAAGAGGGCGGTCCGTTCGCCTTCTTCGACGAAAGCATGACGGCGGAAATAGTGCGCGCCGGCATGGGCGTGGTCGGAAAATTCCTCGCCCTCCAAGGCACCGGCGGCTCGGCCTCGACGCGCGACGGTTTCGACAAGATGCGGCAGGCCGGCGCCGCCGCGCGGCAGATGCTGATTGCAGCGGCCGCGCAAAAGCTCGGTATAGCTGCTGCCGATCTGGAAACGGCCAATGGCTCGATCCTGCACAAGGCGTCGGGCAAGTCGCTGACGTATGGCGCGGTCGCCGCGACCGCTGCGATAATGGCGCCGCCTGCTGATATCAGGCTCAAGGACAAAGCCGACTGGAAACTGCTCGGCAAACCGCAAAAACGCATCGACATGCTGGCCAAGGTGACCGGGGCGCCGATCTTCGGCATCGATGTGACCTTGCCGGACCTGCTGTACGGCACGGTCAAGATGAGCCCGCGTTTCTGGGCCAAGCCGGTCAAGGCCGATTTCTCCAAGGCCGAGAAAATGCCTGGCGTGATTAAAATCGTGCCGATCGACACGAATTACGGCCACGGCTTCGGCATCATCGCCGAAAACACCTGGGCGGCGTTCAAGGCGGCGGAGGCGATCGACACCGAATGGGCCGATCCCGAATATCCGCTGGATAGCGTCGGCATTTCAGAGGCGCTGAAGCGGGCACTCGGCACAAAAGGGTCGGTGATGCGCGACGATGGCGACGTGAATACCGCCTTCGCCGACGCGCCGCGCGAAAAGATCGTCGAGGCCGACTACGCGGTGCCTTATCTGGCACATGCGACGATGGAGCCGATGAACGCCACGGCGCGGTTGAAGGATGGCGTCCTCGACATCTGGTGCGGCAATCAAGCGCCGACCTTGGTGCGGCAGCTTTGCGCCAATGCTGTCGGCATCGAGCAGGACAATGTCAACGTCCACACCACCTTCATGGGCGGCGGCTTCGGCCGACGTGTCGAGGTGGATTATGCGCTCTGTGCCGCACTGATGGCGAAAGAAACGGCAGGCCGGCCGATCAAGGTGATCTGGACGCGCGAGGAGGACATGCGCCACGACGCCTACCGGCCGGCTTCTGTCGGCAAATTCCAGGCGCGGCTTGGCAACGACGGCATGCCGATTGCCGTCGACATGACAATCGCCTCGCCATCGCTGATAGCCAGCACCTTGCGCCGGCTGTTTCCTTCGATATCGCCGCTCGGGCCCGACAAGTCCATAGTCGACGGAGCCCATAACCAGCCCTATACGATCCCGAATTACCGGGTGACCGGCGTCGCTGCACCCGTCTCGATCCCCGTCGGCTCCTGGCGATCGGTCGGCAGTTCGATCAACGGTTTCTTCCATGAAGGATTTCTGGACGAGATCGCTGTCGCCGGGAAAACCGACCCGGTCGATCTGCGCAAGAAGCTTATGGCTGCCTATCCGGTAGCGGTGAAGGTGGTCGAGAAGGTCGCCGAAATGGCGAAATGGGGCGAGACGCTGCCCGCCGGCAAGGCCAAGGGCATCGCGTTCACGCTGTCTTTCGGCAGTTGGGTCGGCGAGATCGTCCAGATCGCCGACACGCCGTCCGGAATCCGCATTGAGAAGGTATGGAT
>NZ_RZSW01000347.1:0-6657 GCF_003997375.1 Mesorhizobium sp. M5C.F.Ca.IN.020.29.1.1
ATGAGCCTGGCGTCAGGACGGATTCTCATTTTGGGGTTTCCAACTCTAGGCGGAACGTTGCGGAAACCGATCTTGGAAACCGGCCATCCAAGCGACTGAATTTGTTACCTATCGTAGGAACCGCTTGTTAACTCAGTTTCGCTCATAGTTTTTCCAAATTCTATGCCGGCCGGGGAGATTGCCGATTGTCGCGCATCGCGCAACCTTTTGACAGCAGGCAATGGAGCCTTATTGCTTCGGCCAGCGCCCAGGCTGCGGTCAAGGTCGCGATCGTGCTGGTCGCCTTGCCGCTTGCGGCCTGCGGTGCCGGCGGCTTCAGTTTGGAGCAGGCGGAGGTCGACCGTACGATCCTGACCAGCAGCACGCCTGCTGCTGCCTCGCCGATCGATCAGGATCGCGCCTCGGACCAGGCGACGATCCGCAACGCGGTGTCTTCCGCCGATATCCAGGAACTTGGCGGGCAGGCTGTTCCCTGGGCGAATTCCGATACCGGTTCGCGCGGCTCGATCACCGAACTGGCGGAGTCCAGAGACAACGGCCAGCTTTGCCGCCGCTTCACCGCGTCGCGCGAAAGCTTCGACGGCGTAGCCCTGTTCAAGGGCGAGGTGTGCCTGGCCGGCGCCGGCGCCTGGCGGATGCAGGACTTCAAAGCGCTCTGATTTTCCACCATCATGTGACCGCGCGCCACTGGAATTTCTTCCTATGCGAGCGCATATAGATGGCAATCGTGGACTCACTCCTTCTCCAGGGCAGGAAGCATGCGCGACCCCTATGAGGTGCTGGGCGTTGCCAAGAACGCATCGGCCAAGGACATAAAATCGGCATACCGCAAACTCGCCAAGGAGTATCATCCGGACCAGAATCCGGATCCCAAGGCGAAGGAGCGGTTTGCCGCAGCCAATCAGGCTTACGAAATCGTCGGCGACGAGAAGAACCGTGCGGCTTTCGATCGCGGCGAGATTGACGCCGAGGGCAAGCCGCGCTTTCAAGGTTTCGAGGGTGCCGCCGGCGGCGCCGATCCGTTCGCCGGTTTTCGCCGGCAGCAAGGGCCGGGCGGCTCACGTTTCGAGTTTCGCTCAAGCCGTCCGGGCGGCGATCCGTTCGACGGCAACAGCGACATCTTCAGCCAGATATTCGGCGAGACCTTCTCTCGCGGTGGGGGCACGGGCGCCGGCCGGCAGGCGCCGTCCGGCGCCGACCTGAACGTGACGCTCGACATCACCATCGAGGAAGCGGCGACTGCGGAGAAGGTAACGGCGATGTTCCCCGACGGACGCAAGGTCGCCGTCAAGCTGCCAGCCTATGTCGAGGACGGCCAGACCATCCGGCTGAAAGGCCAGGGCGAGCAAGGGCCGGGGCAGCCGGGCGACGCGCTGGTCAAGATCCGCTTCCGGCGGCACCCGCGCTATCGTGTCGAAGGCCGCGACCTCCACGCCGACCTGCCGGTTGCACTGGCGGATGCCGTGCTGGGAGCCAAGGTGGCGGTCGAAACGCCGACCGGCAAGGTTGCGGTCAATGTCCCCGCCTGGTCGAGCTCGGACAAGGTCCTGCGGCTGAAGGGCAGGGGCTTGCCGGAAAAAGTTGGCGGACACGGTGATCTCTACGCGCATGTGCGGCTGATGCTTCCCGAAGGGGGCGACAGCGATCTCGAAGCGCTGATGCGCAACCGGAAACGCTAGCGCATGACCGCCTAAAATCGATGCGCAAGGTTAGGTGCTACAGCGTCCTTTGTGCGTCCAAAGGGACGCGCGGCGCTGTGGGGCGATGCTTTTGTCCCCTGAACTGTCCGTTTTGAACGCTTGAAGGGGCTCTGTGCCTGTGCGATAGCCACTCCACAAAGCAGAAGATATTGCGGAGAGCGCTCACATGGCGGGTGGACAAGGCATTATGGCCGGCAAGCGCGGGCTTGTCCTTGGCGTCGCGAACAATCGGTCGATCGCCTATGGCATAGCCAAGGCTTGCGTCGACCACGGCGCCGAGATTGCGCTGACCTATCAGGGTGAGGCGTTCAAGAAGCGCGTCGAGCCGCTGGCGGCGGTACTCAACGCCCATGTCGCCGGCCATTGCGATGTGACCGATCCGGCAACGCTGGATGCGGTGTTCGACGACATCGCCAAGCATTGGGGCAAGCTCGATTTCCTCGTCCACGCCATCGCCTTTTCCGACAAGGACGAACTGACAGGCCGCTATGTCGAGACGACGCGCGACAATTTCCTGCGCACCATGGACATTTCGGTGTATTCCTTCACCACCATCGCCAAGCGCGCCGAGGCGCTGATGAGCGAGGGCGGCTCGCTGCTGACGCTGACCTATTATGGCGCGGAAAAGGTGATGCCGCACTACAACGTAATGGGCGTCGCCAAGGCGGCGCTCGAAGCCAGCGTGCGCTATCTGGCCGTCGACCTTGGCGCCAGGAAGATCCGCGTCAACGCCATCTCGGCCGGGCCGATCAAGACGCTTGCGGCCTCCGGCATCGGCGATTTCCGCTACATCCTGAAGTGGAACGAATACAATTCGCCGCTGAAGCAGACGGTCACTCAGGAGGAAGTCGGCGATTCAGCCGTCTATTTCCTGTCCAACCTTTCACGCGGCGTCACCGGCGAGATCCACCATGTCGATTCCGGTTACCATGTCGTAGGCATGAAGGCCGTCGACGCACCCGACATTTCGACCGTCAAGGACTAGTTCCTTCCGCGAACACCGATCCTGCCTGTCTGCTCCCGATCTCTTCCGGAAGACCTGATGTATCCGCTCGTCTACATCGCACGCCACGGCCAGACGAAGTGGAACGCCGAGTCGCGGTTGCAGGGGCAGGCCGACACCGATCTCAATGCGCTCGGCCGCGAGCAGGCTAGTCGCAACGGGCGCCGGCTGGCCGAATTTGTCCATAACCCCCAGGATTTCGACTTTGTCGCCAGCCCGATGCGGCGAACGCGTGAGACCATGGAACGCATTCGCATGGCGATGGGGCTCGATCCCCAAGCTTACCGCACGGATCCGCGCCTTGTCGAAATGAGTTTCGGCGACTGGCAGGGTTTCACCTTTCCCGAACTCGAGGCCCGGCATTTGGGCTCAGCCAGGGAGAGGCGCTTCGATAAATGGAATTTCCTGCCGCCCGGCGAGGGCGCCGAAAGCTATCAAATGCTGCTCGAACGGATAAAGCCGTGGTTCGACGCGCTGGACCGCCAGACGGTCTGCGTGACCCATGGCGGCGTCGTGCGCGCCCTGTTCCGCATGGTGCTGGGAATGCCCGAGAAAGAAGCCGCAACCCTGAATGTGCCGCAGGATCGCTTGCTCAGACTAGAGGGACGACGTCTGGAGTGGCTGTAAGGGTCGAAACCCACTCACTCTGAACGACCGTGTTGCGCCCCTCTCGCCGTCGCTTCACACCGGCCGGCAAAGCCGTCCGACATGCTGACATTGAGGACACCTGCCGATCTTGAGGCCGTGGTGACGATCATCGCGGCCCCCGATCCGGTCGAGGGCTGCGAACAAGTTCTGGCTCGATGGAGCTCCGGCATGAGTCAGGCCGAGATCTAGCCGGAACTCTTCACCGGCCATTTCGACGATGGAGCCGCCATTGCCGAGCAGGCGTGGTACGCTGCCCGACAGAGTGTGTCGTGAACGAAGGCCCTGAAGTCGGCTGAATGAGTTTTGACCAAGACCGTGATCCCGAACCGAGGGTTCGGACAAGATGGTAGGTCACACGACCTTCATCCCGGCTTTCGGGACAGGTCAGCCTGAAAGACGCTATTCGGTTGAATCCGGCAATTGCATGTCGGTGATGACGTTCTCGCCGTTTGTCTCGTCGTAGGCGATCACGATATCCATGCCGGGTTTCAGCGCTTCGAGATCGGTTTCGGCGTTCAGCTTGTAGGATTTGCCGTCGTCGAGTGTCAGCGTCAACGTGTCCTTATCGATCTCTTTGATCAGGCCTTCGGTTTGGCCGGCGAAGGCGGCGGTGGAAATCAGCAACATGGCGGCAACGGCGCCGAGTAGGATACGCATCATCGTCCTCTTATCATTGCGCCGGCACGGTGGCGGCGGGTGTTCAACAGACGGATCGAAGGAAGCAGAAACCAACCGAATGTG
Source organism: Mesorhizobium sp. M5C.F.Ca.IN.020.29.1.1 (assembly GCF_003997375.1). Lineage (NCBI taxonomy): Bacteria > Pseudomonadati > Pseudomonadota > Alphaproteobacteria > Hyphomicrobiales > Phyllobacteriaceae > Mesorhizobium > Mesorhizobium sp. M5C.F.Ca.IN.020.29.1.1. Next base: position 4,093 of record NZ_RZSW01000347.1, read on the forward strand.
TCAAAACTAAATCCGCCAGATCACAGTTTGACCGCTGCCGAAAACGCCAATAGAACGCAGGCTACAGCGCCGCGCGTCCCGTTGGCCGCGCGCAGGACGCTGTAGCACTTTGATTTTGCGCATGACCGCGAAAATCGCTCCGATTTTCGCGGTCATGCGCTAAGCCGGCTCCGATGCCGGCAGGGCTGGTTTTCATGTCTCACAATACGTTTGGCCACCTTTTCCGCGTCACCACCTGGGGCGAAAGCCATGGCGCAGCGCTCGGCTGCGTGGTCGACGGCTGTCCGCCCGGCATCCGCTTCACGCGCGCGGCGGTCCAGGCCGACCTCGACAAGCGCCGTCCGGGTCAATCGCGTTTTGTGACGCAGCGTCGCGAACCCGACGAGGTCAAGATCCTGTCCGGCTTCATCCTGGATGAGGACGGTGAGACCATGATCACCACCGGCACGCCGGTGTCGATGCTGATCGAGAATGTCGACCAGCGCTCCAAGGACTATGGCGAGATCGCCCGCCAGTACCGGCCTGGTCATGCCGATTACACCTACGATGCCAAATACGGCCTGCGAGATCATCGCGGTGGCGGCCGGTCTTCGGCCCGTGAGACGGCGGCGCGAGTGGCGGCCGGAGCCTTGGCCCGCAAGGTCGTGCCCGGTATGGTCGTGCGCGGTGCGCTGGTCTCGATGGGAGAGAAATCGATCGACCGCGCCAACTGGAACTGGAATTTCGTTGGCGACGCCGAAAATCCGTTCTTCACGCCCGACCCGGCCTCGGTCGCCACCTTCACCGCGTATCTTGACGGCATCCGCAAGGCGGGTTCCTCGGTCGGCGCGGTGATCGAGATCGTCGCCGATGGCGTTCCGGCAGGTCTCGGCGCGCCGATCTACGCCAAGCTCGACCAGGACATTGCCTCGGGCCTGATGTCGATCAATGCCGTCAAGGGTGTCGAGATCGGCAACGGCTTCGAGGCCGCCCGCATTACCGGCGAAGAGAATGCCGACGAGATTCGCGTGGGCAATGACGGCAAGCCGGTCTTCCTCTCCAATAATGCGGGCGGCATCCTCGGCGGCATCTCGACCGGCCAGGCGATCGTCGCGCGCTTTGCCGTCAAGCCGACCTCGTCGATCCTGACCCCGCGAAAGTCAATCGACAAGGACGGCAACGACGTCGAGATCATGACCAAGGGCCGGCACGATCCGTGTGTCGGTATCCGCGCGGTACCGATCGGCGAGGCGATGGTTGCCTGCGCGATTGCCGATCACTATCTGCGTCATCGAGGACAAACGGGAAGGCAGTAGGGGAGTAAGGCAGTAGGGGAGTATGTTATAAAGCTCCCGCGACAGAAATTTTCCTTTTCCCTACTCCCTTACTGCCCTATTCCCCTACTCCCCTGCGAGTGAAACGAGCACTTATGCCTTACGACCAGAAGAAGATCGTAGAAGCCCTGCGTGCGTTCGAACGCGGCGAAATCGTCGTTGTCATGGACGATGACGGGCGCGAGAACGAGGGTGACCTGATCATCGCCGCCGTCCATTGCACGCCGGAGAAGATGGCGTTCATCGTCCGCAACACCTCCGGCATCGTCTGCACGCCGATGCCGCGCGAAGAAGCCAAGCGCCTGAATCTTTCGCCGATGGTCGCCGACAATGACTCGGCCCACACCACCGCCTTCACCGTCAGCGTCGATTTCAAGCACGGCACGACGACGGGCATTTCGGCCGACGACCGCACATTGACCGTGCGCAATCTTGCCAATGGCAATGTCGGCGCGTCTGATTTCGTCCGCCCCGGCCACATCTTTCCGCTGATTGCGCGCGAAGGCGGCGTGCTGATGCGTTCGGGCCATACCGAAGCCGCGGTCGATTTGTGCAAGCTTGCCGGCCTGCCGCCGGTCGGCGTGATTTCCGAGCTGGTCAATGATGACGGCACCGTGATGCGTGGCCCCCAGGTGCAGGCCTTCGCCGAAAAGAACGGTTTGAAGCAGATTTCGGTCGCCGACCTCATTGCCTACCGCCAGCGCAAGGAAACGCTGGTCGAGCGTGTTGCCTGTTCTGCCATCGACACGCCTGGCGGCAAGGCGCAGGTCTTTACCTACACGCTGCCGTGGGATTCTATGCACCATGTGGCGATCGTCTTCGGCGACATCCGCGACGGCGAGGAAGTGCCGGTGCGGCTGCATTCCGAGGACGTTGTGACGGACGTCTTCGGTACCAGCCACAGGCTGGACGGCATCATGAAATCGATGGGCGAGCGCCGGCGCGGCGTCATTGTCTATCTGCGCGAAGGCTCCGTCGGCGTCGCCCATCAGGAGCGCAACCGGCCAGCTGCCGGCGACCGCGAGGACCATGAAGAGGCGCGCCGGCGCGAAAGCGAATGGCGCGAGATCGGTCTTGGCGCGCAAATCCTCAAAGACCTAGGCATTTCGTCGATCAACCTGATCGCCTCGCGCGAACGCCACTATGTCGGCCTCGAAGGTTTTGGCATCCACATCGCCAACACCGAGATTCTTTAACCTGGCCTAGCGGCGCTCGCATGCGTCCGGCCGCTCAGGACCGGACGCATAGGAGC
>NZ_RZSW01000348.1:0-6654 GCF_003997375.1 Mesorhizobium sp. M5C.F.Ca.IN.020.29.1.1
CAACAACACGACCGGCAGCTTCCTCGGCCAGAAATTCAGCCTCGACGTGATCGAGGTAAAGCCTGACGCGGATGTCGTTGCGGCCTTCAAGGAAATGATCGCCAAAGGCGACCGCTACGTAATCGCAGACCTCTCGGTCAAACAATTGCTGTCGATCGCCGATCTTGCCCGCGACAACGGCGTTCTGATCTTCAATGCCGGCGCCACCGACGACAGTCTTCGCGAGGAGGAATGCCGCGCCAACATCTTCCACACCATCCCGACGCGCAGCATGCTCGCCGACGGGCTGGCGCAATATCTGATCTGGAAGCAATGGCGGCGCTGGGTGCTGATCTACGGCTCGCACGAGCGCGACCAGCTTTTTGCCGAGGCCCTGCGCCGGGCGGCGACGCGCTTCGGCGGCGAGATCGTCGGCGAAAAGCTGTTCGAGGATACCGGAACGGCACGGCGGACCGATTCCGGCGTCGTCCAAATCCAGCGGCAGATGCCTGTCTTCACCCAGGATCTGCCGGAGCACGATGTGTTGCTGGTCGCCGACGAAAGCGAGGTGTTCGGCACCTATGTTCCGTTCCGCACCTGGACTCCGCGGCCGGTCGCCGGCACCGCCGGCCTCACCCCGTCGGCCTGGCATCCGGCCAGCGAGCAATGGGGCGGCACCCAGATCCAGAACCGCTTCGCCAAGGCAAACGGCCGCCGCATGATGTCGAAGGATATGGCGGCATGGACCGCGGTGCGCATCCTCGGCGAGGCGGCGACCCGCACGCAGGGTGCCGACCCGCGCAAGATGGCCGACTTCATCCGCTCCGACGATTTTTCGATCGCCGCGTTCAAGGGGCAGAAACTGACTTTCCGCAAGTGGAACCAGCAGTTGCGGCAGCCGATCTTCCTCGGCGACAACAGGTCGGTCGTCTCGACGTCGCCGCAGGAAGGTTTTTTGCACCAGGTGTCGGAACTCGATACGCTCGGGGTCGATGAACCCGAAACAAAATGCGTGCTTGAGTAGAACCAATTGGGAGGAATTCAGTGCAGAGACGAGCTTGCGCACTCGCCATTCTCGCGACCGGCTTCATGGCCTGCCCAGCGTCGGCCTACATGGCCTATGTTTCCAACGAGAAGGACAACACGATGTCCGTCGTCGACACCGCGACGATGCAGGTGGTGAAGACCGTCAATGTCGGGCAACGTCCGCGCGGCATCACCATCTCGCATGACGGCAAGCACATTTATCTCTGCGCCAGCGACGACGATTCGATCGAGGTGATCGACACGGCGTCGCTGGAGATTGTCGATACCTTGCCCTCCGGGCCCGACCCGGAGCTCTTCGTGCTCTCGCCTGACGGCAAGACGCTTTATGTCGCCAATGAGGACGACAATCTCGTCACCGTCATCGACATCGAGAATAAGAAGGTGCTGGCTGAAATTCCGGTCGGTGTCGAACCGGAAGGCATGGGCGTCAGCCCGGACGGAAAGATCATGATCAATACGTCCGAAACGACAAACATGGCGCATTTCATCGATACGTCGACCCACGAGATCACCGACAACGTGCTGGTGGATGCGCGTCCGCGCTTCGTCGAGTTCACCCCCGACGGCAAGCAGGCCTGGGTGAGTGCCGAGATCGGCGGCACTGTTTCGGTGATCGACAATCAAACGCGCGAAGTTGTCCAGAAGATCACCTTCGAGATTGCCGGCCTGAGGGCCGAATCGATCCAGCCGGTCGGTGTGCGCATCACCGCCGACGGCAAGAAAGCCTATGTGGCGCTCGGACCGGCCAACCGCGTCGCGGTGATCAACACGCACACATACGAGGTCGAGAAATACGTGCTGGTCGGCCAACGCGTCTGGCAGCTCGCTTTCACTCCGGACCAGAAAACCATCATCTCGACCAACGGCGTGTCGAACGACATCACCTTCATCGACGTGGAGACCGACGAGCCGGTGCAGTCGGTGACCGTCGGCGCGCTGCCATGGGGCGTCGTCGTCTCGCCCAATTTGAATCAACCCAATTGAATCAAACAGACAGAAAAACAGCAGAAGGGCAGGAAATCATGCGGATATTTCGGGCTGTCACTTTCGCTGCGCTGGTCGGCATGGCACTCACGCAGGGCCAGGTCTGGGCGCAGGACCATGACGACGACGCAGCCGCCGGTGCGGCCACCAAAACTGACGCCAGCCCCGAAGCCGAGAAGGCAACCCGGGCCAGCAAGGACGTGCCGGAACTTATCCTCGGCAGCAAGGAAGACCAGTTCACCGCCAACCAGAAGGACTTCCAGCTGATTGCCGGCCAGGGCTATCGCTGGAAGATCACCGCGGCGGGCGGGCTGGAGTACAAATTCCATACCGACCTCTTCCGCAATGTGTGGAACAACCAGATCGTGATCAATGACCTCGAGGTGCACATGAACGGCGCACCCGCATGGCTCGAATTCGACGCCGACGGCACCATCCAGGTGCAGTTCACCACCGTGAGGCCCGGCATCTACACATGGTCGGTGCCCGACCTCGCCCACAGAGGCATGAAAGGCACAATCACGATCAAGTAGGGTCGCCGGAAAGCGGGACCTTCGCGATCGGGCCCGGTGCGCTAGACTCCTGGTGCGCTAGGTGCGCTAGACTATCGTCGACGACAAGGAGCCAGCCGCGTGCAGCATGTGAGGACAAGCGGACCAGGAGATGAGGTGGCGGCGCTCGACGTCGTCGGCGTCAGCCATTCCTATGGTCCGAAGCGGGCGCTCAACGACGTCTCATTCTCGATCGCGCCGGCGACCTTCACCGTCCTTCTCGGCCTTAACGGCGCCGGCAAGACAACTCTGTTCTCGCTGATCAGCCATCTTTACGACACGCGCCGCGGATCGATCCGCATCTTCGGTCATGACGTCAGCCGCGCTTCTGGCGAAGCACTCAGGCGTGTCGGCATCGTGTTCCAGGCCCGCACGCTCGACCTCGATCTCAGCGTCCACCAGAACCTCTCCTATCACGCCGCGCTGCATGGCATCGGCGGACGCGAGGCCCGGCAGCGCATTGCCGCGCTGCTCGATACGGTCGACATGCAGGGCCGCCAGCATGACAAGGCACGCAGTCTTTCCGGCGGCCAGATACGGCGCATCGAGATCGCCAGGGCGCTGCTCCACCGCCCTTCCCTACTGCTGCTCGACGAGGCGACCGTCGGTCTCGACATCCAGTCGCGTGCGGGCATTCTCGCCACCATCCGCAAGCTCGTCGAAACCGAGGGCATTGGCGTGCTGTGGGCGACGCATCTGATCGACGAGGTCAAAGACGGCGACCATGTCGTCGTGCTGCGGCAGGGCGAACTGGTCGCCAAGGGCAAGGTTGCCGATGTCGTCAGGACGAGCGGCGCCGGTTCGATCCGCGACGCCTTTTCGAGGCTCAGCCGCATCGAGGCAGCCGGCATCCCGGAGATATCGCCATGAGCGCTCCCGCAATGCCCGAGAAAGTCGCCGGCATCATCCCGGTGAAGTTCGAAAAATTCGGCCTGCGCCATTATCTCATTTGCCTCAAAGGCGTCGTCCTGCGGGAGTGCCTGCGCTTCCTGCACCAGCGCGAGCGCTTCATATCCTCGCTTGTTCGGCCGCTCATCTGGCTGTTCATTTTTGCCGCCGGATTCCGGCAGGTGCTCGGCGTATCGATCATCCCGCCCTACAAGACCTACGTGCTCTACGAGGTCTACATCACGCCGGGTTTGTGCGGCATGATCCTGCTGTTCTCGGGCATGCAGTCTTCGCTGTCGATGGTTTATGACCGCGAGATGGGCAACATGCGCACCCTTTTGGTCAGCCCCTTCCCGCGCTGGTTCCTGCTGGTGTCGAAGATGCTCGCCGGCGTCTCCGTATCGATCGCGCAAGTCTACGCGTTCCTGATCGTTGCCTGGTTCTGGGGCGTCAAGGCGCCGTCGATCGGCTATCTCATGGTGCTGCCGGCGCTGTTCCTGTCGGGCATGATGCTTTGCGCGCTCGGCATGCTTTTGTCGTCGATGATCAAGCAGCTCGAAAACTTCGCCGGCATCATGAACTTCGTCATCTTTCCCGGCTATTTCGCTTCTCCAGCGCTCTATCCTTTGTGGCGCATCCAGGAGGCGAGCCCGCTGCTTTACAAAATCTGCCTCGCCAACCCGTTCACTTATGCCGTCGAGTTGATCCGCTTCGCCTTCTACGGCCAGATTAACTGGCTGTCGCTGGGCGTCGTTGCCGGCTGCACGCTGCTGTTCCTTGCCGCCGCCATCATCGCTTACGATCCTTCGCGCGGCCTGATGACCCGCAAGCAGGACACGGGAGGAAATGCCTGATGGCACGAATGAGCCTTGTTCGCTGCCTGGCTGTGGTTGCCATGCTCGCGCCGAGCGTGAATGCCAAGGCGGCGAACACCGATCCGGACTGGCCTTGCATACAGCGCAAGGTGCCGCAACTCTCGCTCGGCCAGATCTGGAACGGGCCGGAGCTGCTGCCAGCGGCGAAGGATTTGTCGAAGGACCCCGCCGTCTCCGCCCTGGTCGAGGAGGTGGCAGCCCGGCGGATGCCGATTGCCGAAGCCCAAAGGAAGATCAAGGATTTTGCCGCCTCGCTGCCGGCCGAGCAGCTTGCGCCGAAAATGGCGATGCTGGTGCAAGGCATGTTCGATCACATGGACGCCGAGCGTTCGCACGTGATCTCAGGCATTGCCCGTTACGCCCACAAGCAGCTCGAAATGGCCGCCGCGTTGCGCAAGGAGGCGTCCGATGTCGATGCGTTGCGGGCAAAGCCCGATGCGGACCCCGACGAGGTCGAACGGCGAACCGAACAGCTGAAATTCGCGACGCGAATTTTCAATGAGCGCATCCAATCACTGACTTACGTCTGCGAAGTGCCGACGATCATCGAGCAGCGGCTTTATCAATTGTCCAAGGCGATCTCGGAAACGCTCGCCGCGAAGAAGTAGAACCTTTGTTCGATCTTCGCGGCGGCTCTCACGATCCCCGGCCGGGCAGCACGCGCCAGCGCTGAACGAAATAACCAGGATGCGTCTCGATCCACTGGGCGACCAGCGGCTGCGCCTGCATGAAGGCGGTCCCGGGATTCATCGCCAGGCCGTCCACCATCTGTTCGCGTTGTTCACAGGTCTGCGGCACATCCGTCAGGCAGACCATCATTACGAGCGTGTAAAGCATTGCCCCTTGTCCCCATCGAATTCCCGAACCCCATGCCCGGGAGGTTTCTGAGATACCGACCAGTCTGCAGGGGTCGCACATACGGATCGCTTACGGGTGTGAAAGGACGTGGCCCCTGCTCTTTCGCACTGCAACATAACATGCCGCTTATCTAACGCCAACGCTCGCCGAGGCGTTCTCCAGAGCAAATCACTTCAGGTTGGCGCTGCCTCAATGTGGCGCCGACGTTTCCAGGGCCGATGATTCCGACCTTCACGGCATGTCGTCGATGTCGTCAGACCGGCAGCCCGTTCTGCTTACGCAGGCTCCTTTCGAATGCGAATGCGGGGCGAAACGGCGCAGGAAACTGACCTGGCGCGCCATTTTTTCCCGCCGCATAGCGCCTTCTCGGAGGGCGTCAGCTATGAGCGCCTCTGGTGCCCGCACCGGCCAACTCGGCCGTCCAGCGCCGGAATAGCGCGCTGGCATTGACGCCTCCGAAGCCGAAGCCGTTGGAGATCGCGTAATCCATTCCCATCGGGCGGGCTTGGTTTGCGACGAAGTCGATCCCGTCGCCGGCTGGATCCGGCGCGCTCAAATTGAGTGTCGGCGGTGCCACCTGATCCCTGAGCGCCAGGATTGTGAAGATCGCTCCAAGCCCGCCGGCGGCTCCGAGCAGGTGTCCGGTCGCCGACTTCGTTCCGCTGACAGCGATGGCGGAATCTACGCCGAAGAGTGTTCTGATCGCCGCGATTTCCCCGAGGTCACCGACCGGGGTGGAGGTCGCGTGCGCATTGAGGTGGCGGACCTCACCCGGCGAGATGCCGGCTTGGGCGATCGCGATCTCCATAGCCCGCCGCGCCCCGTCGCCGTCCTCGGGACCGGAGGTGACGTGATGAGCATCCGCCGTCGTGCCGTAGCCGACGAGCTCGGCGAGCGGTTTCGCACCGCGCGCAAGCGCGTGGCTCAATTCCTCGATCACCAGAATGCCGGCTCCTTCGCCCATGACGAAGCCGTCACGCAACATGTCGAACGGACGGGAGGCCTGATCAGGACGGTGATTAAAGGAGGTCGAAAGAGAGCGAGCCGCGGCAAAACCACCGAGGCTGACGATATTCATGCATGCTTCCGTCCCGCCGCACACCGCGATGTCGGCTTCATTGGCGCGGATAAGACGAGCCGCATCGCCGATCGCCTGGATGCCGGCCGCACACGCCGTCACCGGTGCGCCGAGTGGCCCCTTGAAGCCATGGCGGATCGAGATGTGGCCCGCCGCGAGGTTCACCAGGAAGGACGGTACCGTAAACGGCGATAGACGGCGGACGCCGCGCCGGTCGACCGTGCGCACCGCCTCGGTTATGGCGGGGAACCCGCCGACGCCCGAGGCGATGATCGTGGCCGTACGCAGGCGATCCGCTTCCGAGGCGGGTGCCCATCCTGCTTGGGCGAGTGCCTCTTTTGCAGCGGCGAGTCCAAAGAGAATGAACCGGTCTACCTTTCGCTGGTCCTTTTGC
>NZ_RZSW01000349.1:0-6650 GCF_003997375.1 Mesorhizobium sp. M5C.F.Ca.IN.020.29.1.1
CCGCCTGATTGAGTGGGCCGGCGGCGCCAGCGAGCCGACCACTCAACGCGAGCGCCGGCAGCGCGCTGCGATAGCCTTCGGCTTCGACGACCGCCATTGGAACGAGGAACTCACGCTCCAACGCTACGAGTTGCTCTATGAAGCTGCTCTGATTGAAGAGGCCGGTGGCGGCAGGGACGCGATTGCGGCCGCGGCTGGCAAACCAATGGTCGCTGACCACCGTCGTATTCTGGCAACCGGGATTGCGCGGCTGCGTTCGAAGATCAAATACCGGCCGGTCGTGTTCGAGCTTATGCGGCCTTCCTTCACGCTGCTGCAACTGCAGCGAACCGTGGAAGCTCTGGCTGGCAGGCTCATCAACAAGCCCAACTTCCGGAGACTGGTCGAGCAGCAGGATCTTGTTGAGGAGACTGGGGAGACCTCCCTCGACACGGGCGGCCGACCGGCGAAGCTTTATCGCTTCCGCCATGCCGTTCTCGACGACAGGGCTATCGCCGGGACAAAATTACCGCTGGCGCGGGCTTGACATACTTATAGTCAAGGTAGACATATTCCCTTATTGTCAAACCGAATATAATCGAGGCGCCAATGGCTGGGGCGTTACCTATGGCTGCGTCCCTGTATGAGCGTGTCCGGCGGGTGATCCCTCCCGTTGAATGGCTCGCGTTCGCCGGCGATATTGAAGCCATCTTAGCGCTGAAGCGTGAGCGCAATGCGGTGGTGCTGGCGCACAATTACCAGACGCCCGAAATTTTTCATTGCGTGGCAGACATCGTCGGCGACAGCCTGGCGTTGGCCCACAAGGCGGTGACGGTCGACGCCGACATCATCGTGGTTGCCGGCGTTCATTTCATGGCCGAGACGGCAAAACTGCTCAATCCGAACAAGACCGTGCTCATCCCGGATCTCAGCGCCGGCTGCTCGCTGGCCGAATCGATCACGGCAGACGACGTGCGGTTAATGCGGCTGCGGTATCCGGGGGTCCCCGTTGTTACTTACGTCAACACTTCGGCCGCCGTAAAAGCGGAGTCCGACATCTGCTGCACGTCCGGCAACGCGAAGGCGGTGGTGGAATCGCTTGGCGTGGCGCGCGTGCTGATGCTGCCGGACGAATATCTGGCGAGGAACGTGGCAGCCGATACAGACGTCGAGATCATCGCCTGGAAAGGCCATTGCGAGGTGCATGAGCGCTTCACCGCAGCAGACATTCGGGAACTGCGCGATGCCCATCCAGGCGTCATCGTGCTGGCCCATCCAGAATGCCCACCAGACGTTGTCGCGGAGGCGGAGTTCTCCGGCTCGACCGCAGCGATGTCGGATTATGTCGAGCGGGAGAAACCGACGCGTGTCGTCCTTCTGACCGAATGTTCGATGAGCGACAACGTCGCGGTCGCGCATCCCGACGTCGAGTTCGTTCGCCCATGCAACCTGTGCCCGCACATGAAGCGCATCAACCTGGCCAACATTCGCGCCGCGCTCGAGCAGAACCGGCATGAGGTCCGGATTGATCCGGAAATTGCCGGCCCCGCCCGCCGCGCGGTCGAGCGCATGCTTTCCCTATGAGCCTGGAGGTTCGCGACATCGCCGGGGCGCCGGTCGTCATCGGCGGCGGCATTGCCGGCCTGATGACGGCGCTTCATCTGGCGCCGGAACCGGTCGTGCTTTTGACCAACGCGCCGCTTGGAACCGGAGCCTGCAGTGAGCTTGCCCAGGGCGGTCTTGCGGCAAGTCTCGGCGGCGACGACGGCCCGGATTTTCACCTTTGCGACACGATAGCTGCCGGCGACGGACTCTGCGACGAGGCCACGGTGCGGCGAGTGGTCCGAGCTGCACCCGAAGCGATTAGGACGATCCAAAGGTTCGGCGTCGCCTTCGACCAGCACCCTGACCGCGCGTTGCGACTTGGGCTCGAGGCGGCACACTCGCGACGGCGGATTGTGCATGCAGCCGGCGACGCCACCGGTCGCGAGTTGGTGCGCGTGCTCATCGCCGCGGTTCGGCGTACAGCCTCGATCACCACTATCGAAAATGTGGAGGTCCGCCGGCTGGTCGTGCAGGACGGGTCGGTCATCGCCGTGGTCGCCGCAGGACGAGCCGGCGCGCTCGCTCTGCCCACGCGTCGCGCGGTGCTGGCGACCGGCGGCGTCGGCGGGCTGTTTTGCGACACGACAAACCCCGCTGGCTCATGGGGTCACGGGCTGGCGCTCGCCGCATGGGCGGGGGCGGAACTCGCCGACTTGGAATTCATACAGTTCCATCCAACTGCGCTCGACGGTCCGCGCCGGCCAATGCCGCTGGTGAGCGAAGCCGTGCGTGGCGAAGGCGCGGTGCTTATCGATGAGCGAGGAGAGCGCTTCCTCGCTGACACACCTGGCGGTGAACTTGCGCCTCGCGACGTCGTAGCGCGCGCCATTTGGCACCAGCTTGCCGTTGGACGCCGCGTATTCCTGGATGCACGGCAAAGTCTCGGCCCGAGATTTGGCAAGCGTTTTCCAGGCATCGCCGAATTGTGCCGGAGCGCAGGGGTCGACCCCGCGACCGACCCGATCCCGGTGCGCCCGGCGGCACATTATCACATGGGCGGCGTCGCCGTAGACAGCGCCGGCCGCAGCTCCATCGAGGGATTGTGGGCCTGCGGTGAGGTCGCCTGTACCGGCCTGCACGGCGCCAACCGCCTGGCCAGCAACTCGCTCACCGAAGCGGCGGTCACCGCGAGCTGGGTTGCCGAAAGCGTTGCCGGCACGTCGTATACCCGGCGACCGCGCAGATGCTCCACATTCGTCCCTCCACGACCAGACGCTTCCGCGGTCCGCCCGATTGTCTCCGCCGCCCTGGGTATCATCCGCGACGGCGAGGCAATGCGCGAAGCGGTGGCGACCCTGCTGCCGATCGCAGCTGACAATGTCGCTGCCTCTGGTCCGGCTTTGGTCTCACTGATGATCGCCGTGGCGGCCCTGGGGCGGGAAGAGAGTCGAGGCGCGCACTGTCGGTCCGATTTCCCGCTCCACGATGCCGACGCGCGCCCATCACGGCTGACACTGCACAGCGCAATGCGGGCCGCGGCCGCACTCGATTGCCGGGCTACAATACGGAGCACCTGATATGATTTCATTCTCCCCCCTCCCCGCGACCCTGATCAAACCGATCGTGCGCGGTGCGCTCCTCGAAGACCTGGGCAGATGCGGCGACCTGACCAGCGATGCGGTTATCCCGCATGATTGCACTGCCACGTTGGTGCTCAAATCGAGGCAGGCGGGCGTCGTTGCCGGGCTCGATCTGGTCTCGTACGCCTTCCTGCTCGTGGAACCGGCGATTAACATCCAGATCTGGCGCCCTGATGGCAGCGATGTCGGGGCCGGGGAAACCATTGCAAGATTGTCCGGACCCGCGCGAGGCCTGCTCACGGCCGAACGCACGGCCCTCAATTTCTTATGCCGGCTGAGCGGCATTGCCACTGCCACAGCGGCGATGGTTGAGGCCGTGCGCGGTCACAAGGCGAGGATTGTATCGACGCGAAAGACGACGCCCGGCCTGCGGGCATTGGAGAAATACGCCGTGCGCGTCGGCGGCGGTGCCAATCACCGGTTCGGCCTCGATGACGGCGTGCTCATAAAGGACAATCACATCGCGATCGCCGGCGATATCCGCACAGCAATAGAGCGGGCGCGCGCCGCCGCAGGGCATATGGTGAAGGTCGAGGTTGAGGTCGACACGCTGAAGCAGCTCGATGCAGCGCTCGCGATTGGTGTTGACGCGGTGCTGCTCGACAATATGTCGGTCGAGGATCTTGCCCGCGCGGTTTCTATAGTGGGTGGCCGTACGATCACCGAGGCTTCCGGTCGGGTGACGCCGAAAACGGCGGCGGCGATTGCGGCGACCGGTGTCGATCTCATCTCCATGGGATGGCTGACGCACAGCGCCCCGATCCTCGACATCGGCCTGGACATGCCGGACCACCAGAACATCTGCAAGCATTTGAACTGAGGATTACGACATGAGGAGCAACATCAGCTCGGCAGGCGTAGGAAGGCGATGGAAAGACGTGCCGCAGCTCGCCTTTTAGCGAGTGCGCTCCAAAGCCAAGTCGGACCGAGCTTGCTGGTCGACAGACTCCTGAAGGCGTACCGGACTAGCAACAAAGGTTTGACGATGACGATTGGAATGAACTCGGAGTTCGACGTGAACCAGACCATGCAATCGGTCGATGGAACGCCTCCGCGATGGAACCGCAAAGAGGCCGAGGCCATCTACGGCATGCCATTCAACGATCTGCTGTTCCTAGCTCAGACGATCCACCGCCAGAACTTCGATCGAAACCGAGTGCAGCTGTCGCGCCTCCTTAGCATCAAGACCGGCGGCTGCCCCGAAGATTGCGGCTATTGCAGCCAGTCTGCGCATTACGAAACCGGGGTGAAGGCGTCGAAGCTGATGAACGTCAAGCATGTCATCGACGAAGCGGCCAAGGCGCGTGATGGCGGCGCAACGCGCTATTGCATGGGCGCAGCGTGGCGAAGTCCCAAGGAGCGCGACATGGACGTTGTGGTCGCCATGATCGAGGGCGTCAAGGCGCTCGGCATGGAGACCTGCATGACGCTCGGCATGCTCGATCTTGAGCAAGCTGCTCGCCTGAAGCAGGCCGGTCTCGACTACTATAACCACAACATCGATACCTCTGAGCGCTACTATGGCGAGGTTATTTCAACCAGGACTTTTGCCGACCGGCTGGAAACGCTTGGGCACGTGCGCGCGGTTGGGATGAAAGTCTGCTGCGGCGGCATCGTCGGGATGGGAGAAGAAAAGACCGATCGCATCGACATGCTGGTCACGCTCGCGAACCTGCCCGAGCTGCCGGAAAGCGTGCCGATCAACATGCTTATTCCCATCGAAGGCACCCCGCTTGCCGCGGCCGACGCCATCGATCCGATCGATTTCGTCCGCATCGTTGCGCTCGCGCGGGTGATGATGCCGAAATCCTGTGTAAGGCTGTCCGCCGGCAGGACGGCGATGAGCGACGAAACGCAGGCGCTGTGCTTCTTTGCCGGCGCCAACTCGATCTTTGTCGGCGACACGCTGCTGACGGCGGACAATCCCGGCGAGGACAAGGATAGCCTTCTGTTCCAGCGTCTCGGCATCAAGCCGATGGAACTCGCCACGCAATGAACGAGGCAATTCTTGCCCGCTATGACGCATCCTTGCAGGGGCTGGCGCGCAAGGACCGGCTGCGGACGCTCGCACCGCGCGCCGGGCTCGACTTCTCGTCGAACGACTATCTCGGACTTGCCGCTTCGAGAAGGCTAGGCGACGCGGTTGCGGCGGCGATTGCGCGGGGCACGCCGGTGGGCGCCGCCGGGTCGCGGCTGTTGCGCGGCAACGCACCGGAACATGAGCAATTGGAGGCGGACGCAGCGGCATTTTTCGGAGCCGAGCGCGCACTGTTCTTCGGCAGCGGCTATATCGCCAACTTCGCTCTGCTGACCGCGCTGCCGCAGAAGGGCGACCTGCTGGTCCTCGACCAACTCGCCCATGCCAGCATGCATGAGGGGGCACAGGCCGGACGCGCCGAGTTCAAGCTGGCCGCGCACAACGACGTCGACGCTGTCGAGGGCGCAATCACCCGCTGGCGCGCTGAAGGCGGCATGGGGCGCGTGTGGATCGCCGTCGAAAGCCTTTACAGCATGGATGGCGACCGTGCGCCAATGGAGAGCCTGGTCGCGCTGGCTGATCGGTACCAAGCATTCATCGTCTTCGATGAAGCGCATGCCACCGGCGTCTGGGGACCGGACGGCCGGGGACTGGCCGCCGCGTGCCAAGGCCGCGACAACATCGTCACGCTCCACTCATGCGGCAAGGCGCTCGGCGCATCCGGTGCACTCGTCACCGGGCCGAGGACACTGTGCGATTATCTCGTCAACCGGTGCCGGCCGTTCATCTACGCCACCGCGCCCTCGCCGCTGATGGCGGTCGCGGCGCGCGAAGCGCTGACTATTCTGTCCGACGAGCCCATGCGCCGCGCTCAGCTGCAGGAACGCGTTGCCTGCGCCGGCCGCCAATTGGCCGAGCGCTGCGGCGTCGTACCCAGCGGCTCGCAGATCCAGCCATTTGTCATCGGCGACGTTGGGCGCACCATGGCGGTGGCGGCGGCCCTGCAGGCACGCGGCTTCGACATACGCGGCATACGTCCGCCGACGGTGCCCGAGGGCACATCGCGCCTGCGCATTTCGCTGACGCTCAACGTCGACGAGACCGACATTTCCGCCATGGTCGAGGCTCTCGTCGAGGTGTTGGCCACAGCATGACCAAACGCATCGTCGTCACCGGAACAGACACCGGAATTGGCAAGACAGTGTTTTCGGCCGGACTTGCCGGGCTGCTCGACGGCTTCTACTGGAAGCCGGTGCAATCGGGCCTCGACGAGGAGACTGACAGCGAGGTCGTCGCCCGGCTTTCCGGCTTGCCCGACGGACGCGTGCTGCCCGAAGTCTATCGACTGACGATGCCGCTGTCGCCGCATCGATCAGCCGAAATCGACGGCGTCGCGATCGAGGCCGACGATCTTTCATTTCCGGTCCTGCCGACACCGCTCGTCATCGAAGGCGCCGGCGGGCTGATGGTGCCGCTCAATCGACAGACAAGGTTCATTGACATATTCG
>NZ_RZSW01000034.1:0-24117 GCF_003997375.1 Mesorhizobium sp. M5C.F.Ca.IN.020.29.1.1
CCAATATCCTTGGCCTAGAAAAGCTGCTTGAGCGCTATCCGCGTCAGCTCTCCGGCGGCCAACGCCAGCGTGTCGCCATGGGCCGCGCCATCGTGCGCGACCCGCAGGTGTTCCTGTTCGACGAGCCGCTCTCCAATCTCGACGCCAAGCTGCGCGTCCAGATGCGCGGCGAGATCAAGGCGCTGCATCAGCGGCTGGGCACGACAACCATCTACGTCACGCATGACCAGATCGAAGCGATGACCATGGCCGACAAGATCGTCGTGCTGCATGACGGCCTGGTCGAGCAGATCGGCGCGCCGCTCGACCTCTACGACCAGCCGGCCAATCTCTTCGTTGCCGGCTTTATCGGCTCGCCCGCCATGAACTTCATTGCCGGCCGCATCGAGGAAGGCGTGTTCCGCAGCGCCGGCGGGCTGATCCTGCCGCTGCCGGAAGGTGCCCGCCCGGCTGACGCTGCAGGACGCGAACTTGTCTACGGCATCCGCCCCGAACATATCCGCGCAACCGCCCAGGGCATGGAAGGTACGGTGACGCTTCTGGAGGCCACGGGCTCGGAAATCTTCGCCAAGGTCGACTGCGCCGGCGAGGAAATTGCCTGCTTGTTCCGCGAGCGGCTGCCGCTCAAGCAAGGCGCGCAGGTGCGGATCGAAGTCGATCGCGCATGCGCCCACCTGTTCGACGCGAAAACCGGCCGGCGTGTGTGAGTGGCGCAGGCGCCCGGGTAATCAGCGTCAGCGAACCAACCCATTGGCCAGCAAGAAACATGTGATCGCTGGTTGCGGACACTGGTCCCAGCAGGAGAAGCCTGAGGAGGTCACCGCCCTCATGCTCGACTGGCTGAAGCGGCGGTTCCCCGCGTAGCGATCGAGCGGCTGGCTCGCGACGTGAGGATTTTGGCCGACATCAAGGGCGACTTCGCAACGGTTGCTCCTGGCGAAGGTTCGCAGCAGGCTATGATCCCCGTAAAATTACACAACGCGTCTTGCAGGATTGCCGTTCAGTACTGCCGGAACCGGTCTAGCCGAAGACGAACGCTATCAGCAGCTTCGGCTCGATCACCGGCGCCCGCACGGCGCTCAACTGACCACGGTACTGGCGTTCGCCGGCGCCGATGGCAAATCCGCTGGTGACCGGAGTGTCGCCGTCGAGGTCGAGGCGCGCAAAAATGTCGGCAACGTTGAGGTCCAGCGCCAGCTTGAGGTCGTGACGCGCATCGTCGTTTGGTCCGGAAGGCAGTTGGCGCTTCACCAGTTGCTGGAACGGAACATTGAAAGTCAGGATCTTCTTCGATGACGTCAAGGCAAATGCAGGCGAGGGGCAGGCAACCAGTATGGCGTTGATCGTCCTTATTGACGCGAGCTTACTCAACGTCACGTTTTGCTCCGCCTGACCGCGTATGCAGGCTACCCGGATTGCCGATGTCAGGTTGCCGTTCTGTGCCTGAGTTCCGGCTATCTCATCGATCAGCATGCCGATCGTGCATTTCCGGCTCTCAGCCATCCGCTTCAGCGATATCCAAAAAGCCCGCTCCAGGCGGATCCCGCGGCGCATTCCGCCACGCGCCACAACTCGAAATTCCAGTGCAAAATCCTCGTTGGCGAGCGGCAGGAGTAGTGGACCAGGATTGGTGGGGGGAGAGGTGGCGCCAGCGCTCACTCAAAGCCTCCTGACGCGCCTTGTTGATCGGCTTCAAAAGTGAACTCAGGATCGTCTTGCGTCCCGTCTTGATGTCGACTGAGCAGATCATGCCGGGATGATGGAACAAGCCTTGCCATCCCGTTCGAGCGTCGATTTGTCTGTCGCGACACGTACTTGGTAAAAGGGCCCACCCGTTTTTTGATCGACCAGGCTGTCGTATTCATTTCTACCCCACCCACGATTGTGCCCTGTACGTTTTATCTGGCCAAGCCTTCTCACCGAGCTTTGACAGATTATCCGCCAAATTCCTGGAACATGTGAGGGTTTATTGATTCAGCGCCGGCTAAAAACAGGTAAGTTTCGGGAATGTAGCGAAAATGGCACATAGCGGGCGGCTCGCTACGGTTGTGGCAGGACGCCTGCGCCTATGATCAATGTTGCTTGCCGCGACTCACCGGGGCCGTGGCTCAGAAGCGCCTCTATTCGGAAGAGCGCGCCGTCCATTAAGCCTCGCGCAATCTTTGCAGCCTATTCTGCTTGGATTGTCGAGGGAACATGACGCGCAAGCCGCTACTGCTCTTTGCCTTTCCAGCTCTCATCCTTCTGATTCTGGCAGGGGAGCGAGCAGCGACGTTCCTGCTGGGAACCTATCCGGCCAGCCCCGTCATGTGGCGGATCTGGCTTGAACTACGCCCTTTGTCGACGATGTTCTGGCAGCAGGTCGACCTCTATCTGGGCGGTTCAATGGTCCTTGATGCCGCCATCGTGACCGCCGCGTCGATCGTCTGCTGGATGGCTTGCCGGACGAGAAAATCGGCCGCGTTCTTCTTCCTTACCAACCACGTCGCTCTGCTTTTCGTCGGGTTAATGATCGCTTCCAGCAGCCATTCTGAGACAGCGAGCACAATTGCGGCATTCACCGCGCCCAGCGGCCATCCATTCTCGCTGATCCTCGATTTCACATGGCAGAACAGCCTGGTGCTGCTTCTGGGCACTGCAGCCTGCGCCTACTGTCATGTTGCGTTTCTTGTCGAAGCGCGACAGCGTTCCCAAGCGCTCGCCATACGGCTTTGTGCTCTGCAGCGGGATCTCTAGCTCGGGGCACAGCCATCGCGCTCCCGATCGGCATTGCCAACAAGGCGACGGCAGCTCGGAATCCAGCTGAGCGCACAACCGATCTCTCGATGTCTGTCGCTCCTAATTGATTTTCTTGTAATGGACCTTGCCGTCAGGCTGCACTATGCGCTGGTAGGACGAGTTTGGGGCAGGGGGCAGCGCCGCCGCGATCCTCTTTTTGGGCGGGCGCGGCGATTCGACGATACTGGGTTCGGTCGCTTCTTCGAGGACGGTGGCTGCATCCGCCATGGTGCTGGTCGTGACCACGGAAGGCTCCGCGATGCTCGACATGTCGTCGTCACTGGCCAGGGGCAGCTCCTGTTCAAGCCGGGCAATACTGCCTTTGACTTCGTTGAAGCTGCCCTGCAGTTGACCGTCCAGTTTTTCAAAGCGGCTTTGAAAGCCGTTGTTGACCGTCTCAAGCCGGGCTGCGATCCGTTGCTCGAACGATCCGAGTTGTTCCAGCCGCCGTTCGACAAAGCGCAGATCGTTGATGCCGCGGTAGAAATAGACCGCGGCCGTTATGTTCACCGCCGTGATCAACAAGGCGCCGACGGCGACAACGCCGATCATCTTTGCATTGCTTGGTTTCCCCACGACAGCTTGCCCTCCAGTGTGGGTTGCCGGCCCAATGTCGATCGCTGGCATATCCGGGTCGCTGATCATCGTCATTGGACCACCACCCTTGCGCCGACCGAGACGCGCTTGAAAAGATCGATCACATCGGTGTTGGTTAGACGGAAACATCCCGATGTTCCGTCGAAGCCGATGCCCTTGGGATCGTTGGTGCCGTGGATGCGGTAGAGCGTGTCGCGCCCGTCCCGCAGCAGATAGAGTGCCCTGGCACCGAGCGGATTATAGGGACCGGCGGGCACCATTTCCGGCAGCTCCGGCTGGCGAGCGCGCATTTCCTTAGGCGGGCGCCATTCCGGCCATTCCGTTTTCGCTCCGACCTTGACGATGCCGGTCCAGCCAAAGCCGTCGCGCCCGACACTGATCTGGTAGCGCAGCGCCTCGCCCTGCCGGGTCACCAGATAGAGTGCCTTCTCGTCCTTGCGGATGATGATCGTGCCGGGCCGTTCCGCGGTTTGGAGAGCAACCGCCTTGCGCAGGCTGGGCCCCATTGCCGGCAGCGGCGGCCGGTCCGACAGCGCGGACCGGGCATGGGCGAATTCCCAGGCCGGCATCCCCAACACCAGGCCTATGATGCAGGCGCCGGCAAGCCTCGGGACGATGCGGTATCTACCGGGCTGCGTCATCGAGCCGCTCTTTGAACATCCGCTTCAGGTCCTTGTTGAAACGCGCCCGCCCAGCCACTTCGGAGGGCAGGATGGCTCGGTTCAGCGCGTCGGTCAGCAGCGCATTGTCCAGGCTGACCGACTTGATGTGCGGCGCCTTGAAGATCTTCTCGAGTTCGCGGCGCGAAAAGTGGTTGCCGAACCATTTGCGCTTATGCTTGTTGGCGACCAGCGTGATGCTCGCCGCATTGCCGCGCAGCTCGCGGATCTTCGTGTAGAGCCGCTTGCCTTGCCGCAGCGAGGCGACGTTGAGCTCGAAGACGATGAAGATCTCGTCGCTCGTCGAAAGCACGGAATTCTGCCAGGAGGTTTCGATATTCGGCAGGTCGATGACGATGTCGTCGAACCGGTAGGCGACGAGGTCCAGCAGCCGGAACACGAAATTCGCGCCCTGCGGCTCAAACGGCAGTTGTGGCCTCTCGAATGAATAGAGGGTCAGGCCCGACGGGCGCGAAAGCCTGATGACGTCCATCAGTTCGACATCGAGCCTTTCCGGCTGGCCGATAATGCCGGCCAGGTCGAACTGGTTGAACAGGTTGAGGTAGGCGCCGCAATTGGCGCTCTGGAAATCGAGGTCGACGAGGCAGGTCGAAGCCGCGCGTTCGGTGGATTTCGACGCCAGGAATTCCGCCGCCGACAAAGCGAGCGTCGTGGCGCCGGCGCCGCCGCTGGCGCTGATGAAAGTGATGATGCGGCTCTTGGTGCCTTGGTTGCCGGTGTCGTGGAAAGTGACCGCGTTCAGCAGCTCCTTGGCGTCGAGCGGCTTGTGCAGCCAGTCCGAGGCGTTCATGCGGACCAGGATGCGCGTCTGTTCGGAAGTCAATTCGTCGGAGACCGCGATCAGCGGCACGGATGCCCACAAGGCGCGGGCCGCGACGATGCCGGGCATGCCGAGCAGCTCGCCATTGGCCAGGTCGAGGATGACGATGCCCGGCCGCGTCTCGGACGGCGGACCATTGAGGAAGTCAACCGTCTCGGAAATCCGGACGTCGTAGATGGCCAGCGCGTCCAGCCGCGTCGCCACCTCGCGCTTGAACTGCGGATCCGACGAAAATAGCGCCACCTGCTTTCGTTTGGTCGGGAGGACCTTGGTGTTGATGGCGTTCATGGCGATGTACTCCTCAGGTCTTCGCCCGTGACCGTGCTGAGCATCGAGGGCAGGGTGAGGTTTCCGTATCCGAGCAGGCCGCCGAGGAAGAAGAACTGGAAGGTCAGGTTCTGCAGCCTGACGGTGATTGTCGGCACCGGCCCGCCCAGCCGGGTCTGATAGCCCAAGCCGGTGGCGGAATAGGTGATGACGACATTGTCGCGCCGCAGGCCTGAAAAGAAATGGCACATACCCGGCCGCTGGTCTGTCGCAAGCGGGACACAGGCGTCGTCATTGGTGACTGCCGTATCGCCGCGGAAGATACGGCTGAAATTGGCGGCATTGAATGTGCCGCCATTGCTGCAAGCGCCCGTGCCGGCGGTATATGTGCAGGCGAAGGGTCCATAAGCGGCAGCAACCACCGGGGCGCCCGGTGCCGTCGTCGGTGCGGCTGTAGCTAGCGCGGTGGCAATCGGATCGGAAATCGAGGCCAGACGTGCGCCGAGCTGCACGGCCTTGTTGGCAGCGTTCCACTGATAGAGGGCGTAACCGAAATCGACGAAGCCGAGAACAAGGGCAAACAGCAGTGTCGATACGATGGCCATCTCCACCGTCGTCGCGCCGCCTTCCGATTTTGCGAAACCCCTGATCATGATCAGAACCGGATCAACCGCTCCTCGTGAGAGCTATTTAGCGTCATGGGGCCAATGCGGACCAGAGACAGCATTCCGATGCCACTATAGGCCAACGTCCCCGCCGCCCTGACGATGCAGACCTGTGGGGTGGTAGCGCGATATTGGGTGACACCTGCGACCACGGCGTCATGGCACGAGCCTGAAGCGGCAATGGTCACCGTCACATTCGCCTTCTGCCAGCCGACGATGCGCGCACTCCCTGTCCCCGCAGCATTGCCGAACACCGCGATGTTTGTGGCGATATCGGCGCAATTGATCGCCGCCAGCCCGGCCTTGGTATACAACTGGCTGTTGCAGCGCGCGGCAAAGCGTGCCGCGTCAGACAGGCCGGCCTCCATCAGCAGCTTTTGGTGGATCATATTGCCGAACTCGAACACGCCCGCCGACAGGATCAGCATCAGCGGCGCGATCAGCGCCATTTCGACGAGAGCCGTGCCGCGCTGCTCGCGTCGAAATCTGTGGAGACGATGGTACAGCGCTGCGATCATCGCCATCACCGGTAGAGCTGGGCTTCGTCGCGAAGGAAATTGTCAAGCGTGCCCTGGCCGGCACCGCCGGTTACGTCGACCAGTTCGACCATCACCGACGCGTCCTCTGATGCTGACGGCACGGGTTCAGTGAGGAAGAAACTGCCGAAGGCTTCGACCGGCAGATTGGTGCTATGGCCGGACAGGCCGTTGCCAGCAGCTTCGAGTGCAGTGCAGTTCAGGATCGCGCCATAAAGCAACCGACGATCAACTGTCGTGACAGGCGGTTGGCAAGCTGCGGCCGGCGTTCCGATCTCTCCACCGGTCGATGCGGTCGCTACTAACCCGTTCGATATCTCGTACCGATAAACCTCATAGCGCGTTGGCTTGGTCGTGTCCCATGCGGTTGGATAGGCAGCGGAACCGAAGTTGGTGCTCCAATAGCCGGAGAAGTTCCAATTTCCGTCGCCCATCCTGCCGCCCAGATACGGCGTTGTCGCATCGCGCGGAAGGCCCATCGTTCCAGCTTCGGTGAATGAAAGTTGGTTCATGGAAGGGCATTGATTGGCGCTGCCTGTGGTCCGTATCGCGCCTTTTCGGACATTGGCGGCCGGACCGTATTCGGGGCTGTCGAAGTGGTTGCCGTTAGCTCCAATCCCGAAACGAACGTTGAAGGCGTCTTGCACCGGGCCGGCATTCTGACCGGTCTTCGTCGTTACGTTCGCGGAATTGTAGCAGCCAATCGGCGTCGACGTTGCGATCGTCTGGGCCAGTGCTTGAGCACCATTTCCCACATCTGGCGGAGGCTCGAGGAAGCCGAAGTTGCCCGGACCGGCCGCAGCCCCGTTTCCGACCTTCCTCAGTTCGATCAGCCGGCGACGGACAGCCGGATTGGAAACGGCCTGCTCAAGCGTATAACCCCCGGCATTGTTTGTCCCGTTCACCATCTCATAGGGGTTGCACATAAAGACCGGTGTGAAATCGCAGACGCCTGAGGTGAAGCCCGCTACCGCGACTGCCCCGACATTGAAGCTGTCGCTGACGCCGGATGTCACAAATGAGGCGGGAAAGATCGCGGCAAACCCTTGGGGAGCGACTGTCACCTGGATGAACCGTGTTTCCGCCTGTCCGACAGCCAGGTTGGCATCTGCAAGATAGTTGGCCTGATTGGCGGTTGTAATCTTGGTTCCGTCGTTGGCAGGGATCGCTTTGAGGAAGCACCAGGAAATGTTGCCAGCACTGTTGCAGCGCTGCGTGCCTCCCGGCTGACCGGAGGTGAGAGTGAACCTGCCTGCCGTGGAGAAGTTGCTTTGATTGTCCACGAGCGTCGCCATGGCACGTTCGGCTCGCGCCCAGGAACCGCTGCTTCCGTCCAGTTCCGCTGCCGCCGCGAGCGCAAACGCGTCAGCGCCCTTCTGAAGATCGTTGTGGAGGTTGTTTACCCGGCTCATATCGATTGCGAGCAGCGAAAAGCCGATGATCGCCGGCAGCGTGACGCTGACCAGAATCAGCGCTATTCCCCTCTGATCGTGCCAGAACGCGCGAACAATCCGCAACATGGCCTTACTCTTAGCTCCCCTGACGCCAGTCGCCTTGCCTGACGCTGAACCCGCATCCTTCTATTCAACCCCGGTGTTGCCGACATTGACCGTAATGGCTGGCGGCGGCGGTGGTGGCGGTGGAATTCTGTAGCTCTCAGCGACAGCGGCGGAGCGCACGCCGTCGCCTTTGATCGTCGTGTTCCTAGAGGCCGGATTGAGCGGGTCGACCGTCTGCAGAAGCGAATTGTATTTCTGCGTGTCGCCTGCCGCCAGCGTCACCGTCTCGTAGCGATTCAGATAGTCGGCGCAGCCCGTCAGCACGCCGGCGCACAAAAGCAGGATCAAGGCGCTATTTTTTGACATAGATCATCTTGTCCTTGGATTTGAGGTCGAGCATGTGGCCATAGGGGCCGACGACACCTTCGCCGACCTCATATTTGCGAACCATGTCCTTGGTCACTTCGAGCTGACCGAGGATGAAGAGTTCCGGGTCGTTGGCCGGCCGTGTCTTGTCGAACGGCGTCGCCAACTGCTCGCCAGGCTTTACCGGCCGCACGATACGTGGCGTCACGATCACGACCAGTTCGGTCTCTTCCTTCTGGTTGCTCGAATTCCGGAACAGCGTCCCGACGATCGGCACCTGGCCGAGCCAAGGCACCTGCCTCTGGAGCTTGGTGTTCTTGCTGGACAAAAGCCCGCCGACCGCGAAGCTCTGGCCGTCGCGCAGTTCGACGACGGTAGACAGCTTGCGGTTGGTGAAGATCGGGTCTCCGGCGGTGGTGAAACCGGTGAGGTCGCTGACTTCCGGCGCCAGCCTGATGTTGATCTTGTCGTCGTTGAGCACGACCGGCGTGAACAGCAGATTGACGCCGAACTGCTTGTACTCGATGCTGATCTCGCCGTCATCGTTCAGGGTGCGGATAGGCACTTCGCCGCCGGCATTGAAGCTGGCCAGCTCACCGGACAGCGTGGTGAGGTTGGGTTCGGCAAGGGTGCGCACCACGCCCTTGGCCTCGAGCGCCTCGATGATCAGGTCGACCTTGATGTTGCTGTCGATGACGCGGGTGATTAGCGCCGCGAACGGGTTGGTGTTCGAAAGAAGGCCGGTAAGCAGATTGCCCGGCCCCAGCACGACACCATCCTCGTCGACGGCGGCAATTCCGGTTCCGGTGCGGGTCGTACCGCTGCCGTTGGTGCTCCTGATTGAGACGCCAAGATCGCGGCCAGCATTGCGCTTGGCCTCCAGTACGCGCACTTCCAGGTTAACCTGCTGGCTGTCGTCGACGGTCACTGCGTTTATGATCGCGTCAGGGCCATATTGCTGGGCAACCTGCATGATCGCCGCCAGCGTGGCGCCGTCCTTGACATGGCCGCCAAGCCTTACCTTGCCGTTGACCGAACCGATATCAATGCGCGCCCTGGGCGCCACCTGCCGGATCGCTTGCGCCATGTCGCTCACGTCGACGCCGACCTCGATCTGGATCACGCCAAGCGAGCGCTTGTCCTCGGAAAAGAGGTTGACGGTGGTGGTGCCGGCGCTCTTGCCGATGACATAGAGCGTCCGGTCGGTCATTGGCTGGGCGTCGGCGATCTTCTCGTCGCCGACGACGATGTCGCCCAGCGTGGCGTTCACCTGGATCGTCACCGACTGCGACATGGGCAGGAAAACACGGTGGACGCTGGGGTTCGATACATCGATCTTGCGGTCGGCTGCATGGGCGGCAAGATCGATCGACAGTAGCATCATCGAACAGGCCAGCGCGGCAGCCGCCAGTGGTCCCCGGAACATTCGCATCTAGACGATCCCCCTACCGACTCGTTCGGTAATACCCTAGCGTAATTTTTGTCGCGGCACGTCGTAGGATTCGAGCTTCACACCCCTGAAAACGCCGATTGTCGCACGCGCCGGCGGCTCCGGCTGCACATATTTGATCACTTCCTTAACTACTTCTTGCACCTGGGGTGCTGAGGCCACTGCCGGAGCAGGTTTTGCGCTGCTCAACAGGTCGAGCCTGCTTCCCACACGTTCCACGGCCTGGGTCAGCCCATTGATCTTGTCATCCGCGCGCTTGCGCTCGGCCGCGGCCTCAGCCTCGGCTATTGCCTGCTTGGCGAGTTCGGCCTCCCTGGCGGCGACGTCGGCCGGCGTGTCGCCGGTCAGGTCGGAAAGCGTGATGCGTTCGGTCGTCTCGCCTTCGCTGGCGGCTGCTTGGCGAAGCGCCAGCGACAGCTGGCCGGCACCGGCGGCCAAGGTAAGCTTCTGTGCATCCCTGGTGCTGGCCTCGAGCGTGACCGATTTCACCACCGTCGGGCTGTCGGTGCTTTCGTCGGCAACCTGGTCGACGGCGAGCACCTTCATGCTCTGCAGCAGCACGTCGACAAAGCTCTTATCCGCGCCGCCTTCGCCACGCGCCGTGCGCGTTAAAAGTACGTCGACACGATCGCCGGGAAAGACAAATCCGGCGACGCCGAGCACGTCGTTGACCCTGATAGAGACGGCTTTCATGCCTTCGCCGAGCACCGCGGAGAGCGTGGCACGCTGGCCGGGACCGGTGATCTTGGTGGCGAGAACAGGCTCGTTGGCGCTGATCGCCTGCAGCGCCTGCTTGGTGCCTTCGCCAGCCAGCGCCTCTTTCGTCGTCTTGAAAGCTCCGGCCGGAATGGCACCTGCAGGCCAGGCGATTTCACGCAGCTTGTCGGCCGACAGTGTGTCGCCGAATTTCAGCGCCACCGCTGCCACCACAACCGTATCGCGCTGGATTCCGTTTGCTTCCGCCATGGCACTACGCTGGCTGGCGAGCCAGACATTGGCGAGCACCACCGCCAGGACGCCGAACACGCCCGCAAGAACGATCATGATAAGTGTGTTAGCACGCATAGCCCAAGCCCCACGCCCCAAGCCTAAAGTGCGGGAATTCGCCCGTCGCGATTGGATTCAGGCCCGGATCGGATGGGACCCGGGCCTGAGCGTGATCTGGCGATCAGGTTCCGACGCCCGTTCCCACGTTGCAGGTGCCGAGTGGCGATGCTTCCAGCGCGGCGCATAGGCCGGTAAAGCGACCGGTCACCCAACCGCCGATCGCCAGGATAGCAAGTATCGCTGCTGCGGCGATGATGCCGACAAGGATGGAATATTCGACCATGGCAGCGCCGTTTTCGTCGTCGCGGAACTGCCGGGTCATCGTCATGAGCTTCTTCATGCCAATCTCTCCCTTTGGAGTTTGAACCCGACGAGACGAGCCAAGGATGAAATCCATACCTGAGCATCCCCCGTCATCTCGAATCTAAGTCCCGGCGAAAACCGGAGTCAAACGGGATTAACGGATCCTTAACTATCAAGTACATGGCCGCGCCATAATATTGCCATTCTAACACTGATCAAGACATTGATTTGGCTGAATTTTCCATCCGCTTTAACCATTCGTTCACAATTTGGCCGCGGATACGGCGAAAGCGGGGCAGCATTAGTGATGATGCATATTCCTTTATATCTAAGGCCTTAGGTAAGTTCCATGACACCTTTGTGGCAAAAAGGCACTTTGCATTGAAAGGCGAGCCCCCGTGTTGCATTAGGACAGCTCCGCTGACCAAATAAACGTCGCATTTTCTGATGCTTGATCTTAACTATGTGTGAAGTATTAATTTGCATGGTACGCAGCTGGCGCTTGTACCATCCGTGGTTAACGCTTAGTTTCAGCGTGGGGATTAAACGGGGAAGAAGCGTGATGTTGGGCCGATTCACCAAGGGGCCAGGCGAACCGCGGGTCGAGCCAAGGGTTGAGCCGATCGTGACGTCGCCCGTAGCGGCGCTTCCCCCGGGAGCCGATGTCGAAGCGGCAGGTGACGATTTCCTGACGCTCAAGGTCGAGCTCCACCGCCATCTGATCGACCGGTTCAATCTTGCCGCGCTTGAAACGGCATCGAAGGACGAGATCCTGAACGAAATCCGGCCAATCGTTCGCGAGTTCGTTCGTGCTCGCGCTGTACCGCTGAACGCGCGGGAGCTCGACAGGCTGACCAGTGAGACAGCCGACGAGATGCTGGGCCTTGGCCCGATCGAGCCGCTGCTCAAGGACGACTCGATCACCGACATATTGATCAATACCCACAAGCGCGTCTTCATCGAGCGGCGCGGCGTGATCGAGGAGACGGCGATCCGCTTCCGCGACGAGGCGCACCTTCTGCGCGTCATCAACAAGATCGTCTCGGCCATCGGCAGGCGCGTCGATGAATCGGCGCCGATGGCGGATGCGCGCCTGGAAGACGGCTCGCGCGTCAACATCGCGGTGCGGCCGGTCTCGGTGGATGGCCCACTGGTGTCGATCCGTAAATTCTCCAAGAATCCCTATTCGCTCGAGCGCCTGATGGCGCTCAACTCCATTCGCCAGCCGATGATCGAGCTCCTGCGGATCGCGGTGCAGTCGCGCAAGTCGATCCTGGTTTCGGGCGGCACCGGCAGCGGCAAGACGACATTGCTCAATGCGCTGTCTAGCTACATCCCGGCCAAGGAGCGCCTGATCACCATCGAGGATGCCGCGGAACTGCAATTGCAGCAGCCGCATGTCGGCCGCCTGGAGACGCGCCCCCCGAATGTCGAGGGCAAGGGCGAGGTTCGTCAGCGCGAACTGCTGAAGAACGCGCTGCGCATGCGGCCCGACCGCATCATCGTCGGCGAGGTTCGCGGCGAGGAAGCCTTCGACATGCTGCAGGCGATGAACACCGGCCACGAAGGCTCGATGACCACCATCCATGCCAACACGCCACGCGACGCGATCTCCCGCCTCGAGCAGATGGTCGGGATGGCCGGCATGCCGATGACCCATGAGTCCATCCGAGCGCAGATTGCGTCGGCCATCGACATCATCGTGCAGACGCAGCGTCTTTCGGACGGTGGAAGGCGCGTCGTTTCAATCTCCGAACTGACCGGCATGGAGGGCAATGTCGTCCAGCTTCAGGAGATTTACCATTTTGTCCGCCGGGAGGTGACGCCGGAGGGCAAAATCATCGGCGATTTTCGCGCTACCGGCGTTCGTCCACGCTTTGCCCCGGAGGCGGCGACGCTTGGCCATCATTTTGCCAAGGACGCCTTCAATCCGCAGGTTGCGCTCTGATGCCCACCGGTCAGACTTTGCTCTACTTCATTTATGTGCTCGCGGCCGCCTCGACGATTCTCGCTGGCGAGGCCCTGTATTTTTCCTTTGCCAAGCGCCGCTCGCGGGTCAGCACGATTAACCGCCGGATGAAGCGTCTGGTTGATGAGGTTCCGGCCGAACTGACCTTGCAAGGATTGCTGCGCGAACGCGGGCTGACGGATTCGGGCGACTTTGTGTTTGGCCTGATCGGGCTGAACAGGCTCTATACCCAGTCCGGTATCACCGGGAACCCGCTGTCTTTCGCCGCGACCTTCCTGCTCGCTGGCCTGGCATTGGCGTCGGTGTTGTCGATCTTTTTGGGTTTCTCGACCTTGATATCGCTCATCGTTTTTTTTTGTGGTCGGATTTGTGCTGCCGCTTCTTGTTCTTCGGCGCGCCCGCAACAAGCGAATCCAGAAATTCGCGAAACAGCTCCCGGATGCACTGGACATGATCGTTCGTTCACTGCGCGCCGGACATCCGGCTTCGGTGGCGATTGGTCTCGTCGCCCGCGAAATGCCTGATCCGCTCGGCACCGAATTCGGCATCGTTTCCGACGAAATCACCTTCGGACTCAGCATTGAACAAGCCGTGCGCAAGCTTTCCCAACGCGTCGGCTTCGAAGGTCTTCATCTGCTATCGGTGTCGCTGTCCATTCAATCCAAGACCGGCGGCAATCTCACCGAAATTCTACACAATTTGTCGTCAGTTTTGCGCGAGAGGCAGAAATTGCGCATGAAAATCAGGGCGCTTTCGTCCGAGGGCCGAGTGTCGGCATGGATCATCTCACTGTTCCCGGTCGCGATGTTCTTGATCCTTCAGATACTTGCCCCAGCCTACTACGGAACCGTCTGGAACAATCCGGTTATCCTGCCGGTGTTCCTGATTTTCGGGTCGTGGGCGCTGTTAGGCGATTTCATTATGTATCGAATGGTGAATTTCGATTTCTGAACAGGGGCGAAGCGTAACTTGTTTTCGAACGTCCAGAACCTGAGCATGTTGGTTTCCATTGCCGTCTTCGTGGCAGCGGTTGCACTTTTTCTGTTCGGCGCGCTCGTCTTCTTGCCGGCGCTGCAGACGCGCAAGCTGGTCGCAAAAAGCCTGATGGCCGAAGGTATTGCCGATCGCCGTTCGCTCGTCGGACAGGAGCAGCTGGCCAAGATCGCAGCGCAGCGGCCAGTGGATGCTTATTTTCGATCGATCGAAAAGGAGCGGGACGAGCCCAGCGCCTTGGACGCGAAGCTCTTTCGCGCCGGCTTTTACCAGTCGAGCGCTCCACTCATTTACACCTTGTCGCGGCTTGGCGCGGTCTGTGTCGGCTTTCTGGCTGCCTATGCGCTGCTGTCACGCGTCCTGCCGCCTGAATTGCCCGCTTTCGTAGCTTTTGCCGGCTCTGCTTTGTTTGGGCTCGCCTGCATCGTGGTTCCAAGCGTCCTGCTCGATCGCTTCGAGAAGGCACAAAAGCGGATCTATCGTCGTGGCTTTCCCGATTTCATGGACATGATGATAACCTGCGCCGACGCAGGAATGAGCCTCGAGGCGGCGGTCGAGCGTGTCAGCGGTGAACTAGCCAGCACCCACAGGTGGCTCGGCATCCAGCTTTCGATCATGACTTTGCAGTTGCGCGCCGGCAAGCCATTGCGCGAGGCCTTGCGCGAACTCGCCGACCGCATTGGTCTTGACGAGGCGCGGGCGCTCGCTGTGCTTTTCAGGCAGTCGGAAGAACTTGGCACTAGTCTCACGGAGGCCTTGCGCGTCTACAGCGACGAAATGCGGAGCCAGAGAATCCTGAGTGCCGAAGAGCGCGCCAATGCTTTGCCGGTCAAGATGATGATCCCGTTGGGGCTCTGCATCTTTCCAGTCGTGTTGATGGTCATCATGTTGCCGGTGATCATTCGAATGAGGGGCATTTTCTTCTAGGCGATCATGTGCTTTGGTCGAAATACAGAGTCGGAGGACTCTTTTGGGGGACGAAATGACAGGGCCAATGCGCCTCGCAGCCATAGCCGGTTTGCTGCTTATCGTGCTTTCCGGCTGCCAGACGGCTGATAGCAGCGGCGTCGTCCGCACCAACGAGCCCTCAAAAGGTGACATGACAGCCTTTGGCGATGCCTTCGACGGGCTGAAGACGGTCAGCGACGTCGAGTACTATGCCTCGGACCAGGCTATTGCCGAAGCCAAGAACCAGTTCCGCGCGGAAAATTACGGCAATGCCGGCGCCCTGTTCTACAAGGCGACGCAACTGGCGCCCAATGATGGTGGTGCCTGGATGGGCCTGGCCGCCTGCAGCGATCGCATCCGCCGCTTCGACCTCTCCGACCACGCCTATCGCCAAGCCTTCCGGCTGGTCGGCGGGACGCCCGAATATTACAACAATGTCGGCTATTCCTATCTGCTGCGCGGCAAGCTGCAGGACGCCCGCAGCAATTTCCTCAAGGCTTATGAGCTGGCGCCCAACGATCCGACCGTGGCCAACAATCTGCTGCTCCTTTCGTCGAGCGTGAAGAATCTCGAGCGGTAAGGCGATAGCATGTTGCTCGCCGCATCGCTGCTGCTGAAGGGACTAGCCATTCCTTTGCTGGCAAGGATCGCCTGGCTCGACCTTACAACCCAGAAGATATCCAACCAGAATGTGCTGCTGCTGCTTTGCCTGGGTTTGGGCTCGCTGCAGCTCCTATCGGTGCAAGCCGGGTCGTGGTGGGACATGGGCCTGAGCGCGCTTGCCGGTCTTTTGCTGTTTGTTGCGCTCTTTCCGTTCTGGGCCATGCGCAAGATCGGGGCCGGCGATGTCAAGCTGATGGCGGTGCTGCCGTTGCTGATAGGCGGCAGCGGCCTCGTCGTATTTTCAGTGCTGCTGCTGGTTTTCGCTCTCGCCACGGCGATGGTCGTCAAAAATCCGCTCATGCTGCCGCAAGGCGCTTTCCGCCTCTACGTTCAGCACCTGGACCGCAAAGGCGTCGTGCCGTTTGGCGTGCCGATCTCGCTCGCAGCGATCTGCACGATAGTGTTTCAGATTTATACCAACATGATGGTTCTAGCCGGGCTATCGGTTTGACGTAGGGCGGCTTTGGACCTTGCGGGGGCAGGCGATGAAGGGGAAGAACTAGGCGCTTACGCGCGAGCCAAGCGGAGGGTTGCATGAAGCAGCTCGAACTTCTGGATTGGAACCCGCCCTGCCTGGTGATCGCCTTCCCGATGGCGAAGCGTGTCGGCAAAGTCCGACGTGTTGCCGAGGTGCTTTCGGTCAAGCGCGGTGCCGCTGCGACGAACTACTGGAAGCAGGTGGTTGCGACCTTGGGCGGACAGACGCAACGTGCCGGGTTCAATCGGGATACCATCAACCGCGAACCGCGAGCGCTTCATGACGCTGTTCAGCGCGAGCTTTGCTTGCAAAGTGGGCACGGGCAGCGGCCAGGAGGTACTGCCGCATGACCCCGACCTATCGCGGCGTCGACAGGCGGGATGGTTCAACCCGTGCGAAAACCGTCAGCGCTGGTTGGATCGATCTTCATCAACCGCGATCTGGCCTCGGCCACGCGACGTTGCGCAGCCCGTATCCTGCTGCACAACGCAATATTGATGCCGACACCGCAGTCTTCATCCAGCATTTCATTCGCACGCCTAAGGGAGAGTTCCGCTCGCCTGAGCCGCTGTCGGGCTCTCGCCAATTCCAAATCCAGAAATTCCATTATCCTGCATCCATTGGAGTCCCTTCGATTGGTAAACCATTTGTCGTCGCCGTTGGTTCCGGCTGTGCGCGAACGTGCAGCCTAGGCGTCGATTTGGTTGGCACAGTCTGGAACGCCAGCGGTGGCGCTGCTGGCCGGAAGGTCGGGAACAATGAGCCGTATCCCTGCCAACAGAGAGATCGTCCGTTGCTGCTGCTCACTCGACCTGCTCAATCTCCGGACCCGGTTCAGTCGGCGGAGCTGGCATGCAATCTTGTCCGGTGCATTCCTGCACAGGGTTATCCGCCGGCGGGAGGCAGTTTTGCCCCTCGCAATGAACTGGCGGCTGCTCTGTTGCTGCTTCGCTGTTCGGCAGAGCCGGCTGATCCTCAGCTCGAACGGGAGGCATTCCAAGGCCGATTATGGCCGTGCACAGGAGCGCAATTCGAAGCAACTTCATTTCCGCCTCCGCGGCTGACAGCAAAATGCAGACTACGCTTTCGAACTGCGGCCTACATCCTGTCACCCGCGAACGGCGTTAACAGCGCGTTTCGTTGCTGGTCAGAAGGTCGCGAGGAATGAGAGCGAGCGTTGTTCGTCTTCCTGCCAAAACAGCGCCAAAAACAGGCGAGCGTCTTCGACCGCTCAATATACCCGGCACCGAGGCCCTTACAGTCAAGCAGGCGCAGGGTGTTCAAAGACTATCGATTGTCAGAGGACACGTTGCGACGCTTGGTGAAGCGATGGCGCTTGAGGGTGATCATTGTGCGCTGAACTGCCCCCAGGCAGGACGACCGCGAACATCCGGACGTGCAACGGTATTTCCGAAGGTTGGATATACCTCTAAGTTAGTGAAAAGCTGCGACGATCCCCTTCACCCAATCTAGAAGTTCTGGACTGGCAAGGGATGCGGCTAATGCGCTGGCCACTGTAGCAACTATCACGCAGGCATAACACTCATCAGACTGTTCATCTTGCTCACGTGGCGTTCAGCAGCTGCCCGCTGTTTTTCGTTGCTGTCGCGAAATTCGTCAGGATGTTCAATCCGTACCGATCGTAGTCGACATCATCATGATTGATGCTCTACCGGCGAAGGATTGCATCGTAATCTCGGCTAGTCGCTCGGTCTATGGCTGATGCCTTGGTCGCGCTCTGTGCAGCACGTCCTACAACTGAGGACGAGCAGAAACTTCGACGGAGATACCCCTCTTCGATCGACATTGCTGCCAGTTTTAATGGATGCGAGGTCCCGACCAAGCACGCCATCAAGGCACTGATCGAGGGCTTAGCGTGATGAGGCTTATCGCCGGCCTCCGCTGCCATCTTCACCTCCGCCTTGCGTCATGGCACGACGTACCGCGCCAGCGCCTTGCTCGAAGTCATTCGGGCAAGGCGCGATAGGCGAGGTCAACCGGCCCGCTGATGCCTCGCCGGCGTCAGCTGTAACGGCCGCTGCCTCAAACCAGTCCCATAGCCTCCCCATGTCACGTCCATGTCGCGTGGATTCGCCGATAGTCGCAGGAAACCTTGGAAATCAACGGTAGCCAATTGCAACATGGCGCGACATGGCCGCCGCCCAAATGATCACCAAGCTTTTGATTTTGTTGGTGATCCCGACAGGAATCGAACCTGTGACCTACAGATTAGGAATCTGCCGCTCTATCCTACTGAGCTACGGGACCACGCGGCCCGACACATAACCGCTTCGGACCGTTTCGCCAAGAGGCAGGCTCGATGCAATCGGCCGGTTGCGAGGTGGATCGCAAAGATGAGCTGGGGATAGCGGAACTTCGGACCACCGCCGCGCTTTAGTGTGCCGAAGGAGATGCCGCATGAGTGCTACGAAAGAGTTCTTTGAAACCTGGCTCCAGGAGAACGTCGGTAACCTGCCCGCTGAAAGCGAGGTGAGCGTGGCGGTCCTGGCACAGCAATTCGAACAAGATGCCGACGCGGCCGGCTATGGTCACGAGGTACGCGAAGACGAGATCGGCGACATTGAAGAGGCGATTGAGAAAGCTCTGGACAAGGCCCGGACCGGCGAACAGCAGCAGGCCGATCCGGTCGAAGAGAGTGATCTGGCGCCCGTCATGGAAGCGCTGGAGGTCGACGACCCGAAGAGCGGACCATAGCGGTCCAGGCACCATCCATTGATTTTCGAATAGATTCCCAGCCGGTGCTCCTCCACCCTACATGACCGCCCATGATAGATGCGTGGGTATCGGCGTCGCGTTGGCTGCGTACCCTCGGGGGGCAAGCCCGAGGTAGGCATTGTATGCATTAGGCGGCCAGCGCCGTCTCCGCGAGCTTCACCCAATAGCTCATGCCGTGCGGGATGACTTCGTCGTTGAAGTCGTAGGCCGGATTGTGGAGACCGGCGGTGTCGCCATTGCCGATGAAGATGAACGCGCCCGGCCGCGCTTCCAGCATGTAGGAGAAATCCTCGCCGCCCATCACCGGCTGGATGGCGCGATGCACATGCCCCTCGCCGGCGACATCAGCGGCGACGTCGCTGGCAAAGACCGTCTCTTCCGGATGGTTGAAGGTGACGGGATAATTGGCATTGTAATCCACCTCGATCGTTGCTCCGAAGGCCGCGCCCACGCCCTCGCAGAGGGCGCGCACGCGCTCCTCGGCCTTCCTGGCGACCTCCTTCTTCAGCGTGCGCACGGTGCCGGCGATCTCGGCGCTCTCGGGAATGACGTTGTAGGCGTCGCCGGCGTGGAATTTCGTCACCGACACCACGACAGCCTCGACCGGATCGGTGCTGCGCGAGGCAATCGTCTGCAGGGCGCCGACGAGCTGGCTGGTGATGACGATCGGGTCGATCGTGCCGTGCGGCATCGCCGCATGCCCGCCTCGGCCCTTGACGGTGATGGTGAATTCGGCAGTCGCCGCCATTATCGGGCCTGGCTTGATGGCGAACTGGCCGACCGGCAGGCCCGGCATGTTGTGCATGCCGAACACCTTGGAGATGCCGAAGCGCTCCATCATGCCCTCCTTGACCATCTCGTTGCCGCCGCCGCCGCCTTCTTCGGCCGGCTGGAAGATCACCGCGAGGGAGCCGGCGAAATTGCGCGTCTCGGCAAGATATTTGGCAGCACCGAGCAGCATTGCGGTGTGGCCGTCGTGGCCGCAGGCGTGCATCTTGCCCGGAATGGTCGAGGCGTAGGATTTTCCGGAGATCTCGTTGAGCGGCAGCGCGTCCATGTCGGCGCGCAGGCCGATGGTCGTGCCTTCGCCCAGGCGGCCGCGGATGATGCCGACGACGCCGGTCTTGCCGAGCCCGGTCACCACGTCGTCGCAACCGAAGGCCTTCAGCTTCTCGGTGACGAAGGCGGCGGTCTTGAAGACGTCGAAATTCAGCTCTGGCGTCTGGTGCAGATGGCGGCGCCAGCCGGCGACCTCGTCTTGCATTTCGGCGGCGCGGTTCAGGATCGGCATGATGGTTCCATCTCGCTGTTGGAGCAGACGGGCTCTGCCTGCTGCTTTGCAAATTGTGCCTGCTGCTTTGCAAATTGTGCCTGCTGTTTTACAATTGTCATTCAGGCACTTTGCCATCTTGAAGTCACATAGGCTAAATAGCACCGCAAGATTGCGATCCGGATAGGGGCCGGATCACCATGCTGGCGATCGCGTAACAAATCTTACGGAGCCAGAGGCGACTGCGGCAAGAGGCGATTTCGGATTCCACCATGCGGTACAGGCATTTCCTCAAACTATTGCTGGCGGGCGCCGTGGCGCTTCCGGTGCTGGCCGGACCGGCTCTCGCCAATCCGACGATCGTGTTCGATCTGGGGAATGGCAAGATCCTCCAGCACCAGGAGGCTTTCAAGCGCTGGTATCCTGCCTCGCTGACCAAGCTGATGACCGCCTATGTGGCATTTCGTGCGATTGCCGCGGGCGAGGTCCAGCTCGATTCGCCGATCAAGGTCACGAAACGTTCCGCCGGCGAGCCGCCGAGCAAGATGGGCTTCAAGCCGGGCTCGGTCATGCGGCTCGACAACGCGCTGAAAATGATGCTGGTCAAATCGGCCAACGACGTCGCGATGGCCGTCGGCGAGAACATCGGCGGTTCGCAGGCCGCTTTCGCCGAACGCATGAACACCGAGGCGCGCCGGCTCGGCATGACCGGAACGCATTTCGTCAACCCGAACGGGCTCTTTTCGCCGGACCAGTATACGACGGCGCGCGACCTCGGCTTGCTGGTGATGGCGATCCGCATCGAATTTCCGCAATATGCCCCATGGTTCTCGATCGAGGGCCTGGCCGTCGGCAAGAAGCAGATCCCGAACTACAATCTTCTGATTGGCCGCTATCCCGGCGCCGACGGCATGAAGACGGGTTTCGTCTGTCCCTCGGGCTTCAACATGATTGGTTCGGCAACACGCGACGGCCGCACGCTGGTGGCGGTGGTGCTTGGCGAGAAGTCGGCCGTCACCCGCGCCGAGACCGTCGCCAGGCTGCTCGACCACGGCTTTGCCACGCCGACACCGGGCTGGTTGACGGTGGCGGCGCTGCCTTCCTATGGCGACACCACATCGGTCAACGACCTGAATGACGAGATTTGCAGGAAGAAGCCGGCTAAGGAGCAGTCGGAAGCCGTCCCCGTCGGCGATAAGAATGCGCCAAAATCTCCCTATCGGGAAAAGCTCGACCATGTGCCGACATTGGTCGCGGTTGGCCTTGGCGGCGCCACCGGGCCGAAGCCGAAGGCCATGCTCGATGCATCGGGCCGGGAATATGCCGACGTGCCGCTGCCGAGCTGGCGGCCCGACCTGCCGCCGCCGCCCGGCGCCGAGCCGGCAGTGATCGGTTCCGCCACCGCGGCCCAGGACGACCAGCCCGCCAAGGCCTTGAACTAGCCTGATGAGCAGCGGCTTTCCCATCGCCGTCTCGGTGCTGACCGGCTTTCTCGGCGCCGGCAAGACGACCCTGCTCAACCGGCTGCTCAGAGATCCCGCGCTCGCCGACACCGCGGTCATCATCAACGAGTTCGGCGAGGTGGCGATCGACCATCTCCTGGTCGAACAGGCCTCCGACGGCATCATCCAGCTTTCCGACGGCTGCCTATGCTGCACGGTACGCGGCGAACTGGTCGACACGCTGGCCGATCTCATTGACCGGCTGCAGACCGGCCGCATCGCCCGGCTTGCCCGTGTCGTCATCGAAACCACCGGCCTCGCGGATCCGGCGCCGGTGCTGCAGTCGATCATGGCGCATCCGGCGCTGGTCCACGCCTTCCGGCTCGACGGCGTCATCACGCTGGTCGACGCGGTCAACGGCAATGCGACGCTCGACGCCCATGTCGAGGCGGTGAAGCAGGTGGCCGTCGCCGACCGCATCGTGCTGACGAAAGCCGATCTGGCCACCGATCCGCGCGACGTCGAGGCCTTGCGGGCCCGGCTGCGGCAGATCAATCCGGGTGCCGAGCTGCTCGATGCGGGTGACAGAAGGACCGATGTAGCGGCGCTGTTCGATTGCGGCCTCTACAACCCGGCCACCAAGTCCGCCGACGTGCGGCGCTGGCTGGGCGAGGAAGCCGCCCATGATCACCATGGCGATCATGACCACGGCGACCATGATCACGACCATCGGCACGATTCCCGCGTGCGCTCCTACTCGTTGGTTCATGAAGGGCCGGTGCCGTTTTCGGCGATCGAGATGTTCTTTGACCTGTTGCGATCGGCGCATGGCGAGCGCCTGTTGCGCATGAAGGGCGTCATCGAATTGCTGGAAGACCCGTCGCGGCCGCTGGTCGTCCACGGCGTACAGAAGATCCTTCATCCGCCGGCGCGGCTGCCGTCCTGGCCGGACGGTCAACGCGGCACAAGGCTGGTGCTGATCACGCTCGACATGCCGGAAGACTACGTCCGCCGGCTGTTTGCCGCCGTCACCAGCCGGCCGTCGATCGACACACCGGACCGCGCAGCGCTCGAAAACAACCCGCTGGCCATCGCCGGGCGGTAGCTTCAATTTCCGAACGCCGCACTGTCCTCTAACGGAATTGCAAACGTTCCCGAGCTGGCGGCGTCCGTGCAGCTACCAATCTCCCTCCTTGAGGGGGAGATGTCGCCGAAGGCGACAGAGGGGGTCGCCTCGGCTGGTGCGACGCCCCGCAGGACGAAAGAAAAGGTTGGCGCTTCACGCGCGGCAACCTCTCTGGCCTGCCCTCTTTGCCAAAACTTGGCATCTCCCCCTCAAGAGATTGTCCGCTCAGCCGCTTTCGCCAGAACGAGCTAAGTTGAGACTCAGCCACCGCCGCGCTCGACAAGGAAGCGATGGCCGCCTGATATCGCTGCCGTTTCGATCAATCGATGGCCGCTCTCGGTGCAAAGGGCGGGAATGTCGATGACGGCGAGGGGATCAGTGGTTTCAAGCCACAGGCGGCTGCCCGGCTGCATTGTTGCCAACCGCTTTTTTGCCTTGAGCACGGGCAACGGGCAGTTCAGGCCTTTGAGATCGTAGACGGCGGCGGGGCTGGTTGAGGGCCTGTCTTCTTGGCCCCCATCTTCTTGTTCAAGCATGAACCTCAGCCGCCGAACATGCCGAGCAGCTTCTTCTTCAGCCTTGTCGTCGTGCTTTCGTCGGCACTCGCCGCCTGCGTTTCGATTGCCGCGGCGGCCTCGGAGGGCACGACGGTTGCAGTGGCGACAGGCGCTTCGGCTGCGGCCCGGACCGCTTCCTCTTCAGCCAGAGCCTGAGCCTTAGCTGCCTCTTTCTCGGCCTTGGCTGCTTCTATCGCGGCAAGCCTTTGCTCCTCGGCCTTCTGCTTGGCGGCCTTCTCCGCGTCGAGCGCGGCCATCTTGCGGCCGGCCGGCGAATCGATGCGGCCCATGCGCGCCGTCGCCGTCAACGAGCCGTCGGCGTTAAGCGAGGGCGGCTCGATCGGCACGCGTTCGCCACGGGCGCGCTTCTTCGACCACTCGGAGACGATGCTGGCTTCCTTGATCCCGGCGATGGTCGGCTTGGGCGCCGGCACGCTAGCCTTGACCGCGCCGTTAAAAGCCGCTTCGTAGGTGCTCTGATAGGCATTGAAGGCGCTCTTCAGCGAATCCGGCTGCGTGGTCGCGGGGCAGGCGCCGGCCGGATCGAAGGTCGCGCCGTCAGCCGCGACCTGGTTGAAGACATAGCGCTTCTCGCAGACATCGACCTTCGGCGGCACTTTGGTGATCTCGAAATTGTCGTAGCCGACCTTCAGCATCTTCCAGAATTCGTAGTTCGGATCTTTGCGATAGCGCGCCATGTTGGCGGCGGTCATGCGGAACGGAAAGGCCTGGATCTGGAACTCGGTCTGGCCGCCCTGGAAAGCGTCGCGGCCGAAGGCGTAGATTTGCTCGATCTGTGCGTCGGTCATCGAATAGCAGCCCGACGACGAGCAGGCGCCATGGACCATCAGATGGGAACCGGTGCGGCCATTGGCGCGGTCGTAGGCGTTGGGATAACCGATGTTGAACGCAAGGTGGTAGCTCGAC
>NZ_RZSW01000350.1:0-6610 GCF_003997375.1 Mesorhizobium sp. M5C.F.Ca.IN.020.29.1.1
GCGCGGCAATCTGCCCAAACGGCTTGAAATAGTTGGCGATAAATGCCGGCGAACTGGTCACCAGCAGCATTACATCCCTGGCCAGATAGCGTTCCGCGCCGCGCATCCCCTTGCCCAAAAAGTCGTCGCGAAGCACAAGGCGATGAATGTCGAGGCACTCGTAGACGATCGGCACCGTCGCCTGGAAAGCCGATCTGGCACGCCGGGCAAGCGCCAGCATTTCCAGATTGCGCGCGATGATGAGGTCGGGTCTTGGCATCGAGCCGAGCTTCGAGCCGATCGAGACCGCCGCCTTTGTGACTGCTGCCAGCCGCTGGGCGAATCGGCCGTCGCGCGTCGCCCCAAGGTCGATCGGGCGCAAGCCTTCGACGTCGGCGACCGGGCTTGCTATCCGACGGAAGCCCGCCAGTGTGACCTGGGCGCCGCCTGCCTTAAGCATTATGATCCGCCGGCGCACTGCCGGGTCGGAGACGTCGTGTACCAAGTACAAGACATGCAGCATGAAAACTCGACCGCTGTTGGCCCGCCCGCAGGAATGCTAGTACAGCTCTTGCTGCATCGCAACATTTTTGGTGCTATGTAGCGGATTTAGCGGTTGCCGCGCACCGCACAAACATTAGGCCGCGCGAATGTTCTATTGCGTTGCAGCAAAAAATCGGTTTTCATATGACGAGAAGTTGGTGAGAATTGGGGCCGGGGGGTTCATGCGCTTGTATTTGGTTCCAGTGGAATTGCAGGATTTGGCAGTTCTGCGCCCATAGGGCAGTTCGCTAAAATCCCCTATCCCGCTGTTTGGATACGGTGGTTAGGCATGGCCAAATCTCTTCGTATTGCCGTCTATAACGACAAATATCCGACCAGTTTCGTTACGCCGCGCGTCTCCAGACATACAATCCTGCGCAAGCGGTTCCTACCGTTCAACCTGGTCTCGTCGAAGTTGGAAGGTGTGACGTTGATCGAGCCTGCCCTGTCCGTCGACGTGGTGCATGCGTTCAACCGGATCCCGGTCAATTCTTCGAAATTCATCATCTCGTTCGAATCCCATTTGCCGCGTCAGTTCGCCCTTCGCAAGCGCGGGCCGATGGCTCGTTACCTGGCGTCCCGGATTGCGAACCCCGGCTGCCGCCGCATTATTGCCTTGTCGCATTTTGCCCGCAGGTGTTTTCTGGGTCAGCACGCCGACAATCCGAACGTAAGCCTTCTGACGGAGAAGCTGATGGTCCGCCATCCGAACATCGTCGTGCCTGCCGTGGAAGATGCGATGCTTGAGAACACCGCGGAGGAACTTGTGCTGACGTTCGTCGGCGCCCATTTTGGCCGCAAGGGCGGCTGCGTCGCGGTCAAGATCGCGGAAAAAGCAATAGAGCAGAATTTGCCTATTCGAGTGAACATCGTTTCGAGTCTGCAGGTAGGCGGCGGTATATGGACGGATCCGACAACTCCAGGATTCTTTGACCAGTATATCAAGTTGCTCGACCTGAAGAATGTCCAGCATTATAGCGCGTTGCCAAACCATTCGGTGCGACGATTGTTGCGCAATTCGCATTTTGGCATCCTAGCTACCTTCGGCGATACATTTGGATACTCGGCGATAGAATCGATGTCGGAACACACCCCGGTTCTCGGAACGGGGGTCTGTGCCCTGCCTGAATTCCTGGAGGATGGTGTCAACGGAATCTCATTACCCATGAGACTCAACGATCTCGGCAATTGCTGGAATCCGGGATACAACTCGCGCGGCGAGGCGAAATTTGCCCAATATTTCCAGGATGAGGTCGAGCGCCTCGCTTGCCTGTCCATCGAACGATTAAAGACATATATCGGTCAGCCGAAGCTGATGGCGCCACTGCGACGTCAAGCCCGGTGGACGGCAGAGATCATGTTTGCCGCGGAACCGGCGGGCGCATTCCTCGATGCGCTTTACGACCGTGTGGCGTTGGAGCGAACCAAAGAACCTGTGCAACTCGACCCGGCCCTTGATGCTTCATCTCCGGAAGCCTTGCCGCTTGAACCCGACAAGCAGAAGCTATCCCCGCGCCACGGTGGCACGCCGGCAGCATCGCTCGGCGTCTTGCCACCCCGGATGGCCTGGCGTGCATGAACGCTCGACAGCTATCGCAGTCGTACCTCACGAGAGCGTGAGAATCGGATTGGGTTGCCATTGTAATTTGGCGTGCTGAGCGCCGGAGATCGTGCTCCTTCCTGGGATTCGGATAGCCTACTGTCGCTCCGAATTTCCGGGCTATTTTGTTGCTTTGCAACATTTTTGATGCGGTCGGGAAAGTTGCCATATCGTTGTGGGAAGCTATGAAGCTACTGCCGGCGCGGACGCCGCCCGCGCCGGCACCGAGCGAGGTGAAGTGAATGCGCGCACCGGCAAAATCACCGCTCTGCACACTGAAAACCAGGTCGACGACGGACCCGCACACGAAAAATTCCTGAGCGAGGCGCTGCCGCTGTTTGGCCCGACCCGCAAGATCGGATGGCTGGTCACCAGCCGGCTTGAGAAATACCGCAACCACACGGAAGCATGGCTCCAAAAGCACGACGTCAAATACGACAAGCTGATCATGCTCGAACTGCCGAGCAAGGCGGAGCGGCAGCGGCTTGGCGTGCATGGCAATTTCAAGGCCGATTTCTAGCGCAAGTCCGATGCGATGCTGTTCATCGAAAGCGAGCACCAGCAGGCCCTTAAGATCGCCGAGCTTTCCGGCAAACCGGTGCTGTGCGTGGAAACGCATCTGGTCATTTATCCCGACTCGCTGTCGCTGCCTGCACTTGGACGAATCGCCTGCAACTTTCCAGGCAGTTTGAAACAGATGAATTCGCAGGAAGGGCGCAAGACGGCCATCAAGATCGTCGCGCGCAGGCTGCTTGGCGAACGCGGCTATGAGACACTGAAGAGCCGGGTCAAACGACCGGCTTAGATGTCGAGCCAAAACTGTGGCCAAGGGACATCATGCCGCCGATTTCACCATTTACGGTGTGGTTCGCCGGTCACCACGAACGGCCATCATGAGCCGTCGGGAAAGCTGGAATCTGCCGTCGGAGATAGACGCATGAATTTCACACGCAGACAACTGTCGGCTCTTCTTGCTACCTCGGCAGCATTGCAACTGGTTCATAGGCGAGCCGTGGCAGAGAGTGCTGCCGCAGGAGACGCGGAAGCTGCCGTTGACAAGCTTCCGGATTGGTCAGCGATCAAGCTCAAACTTTGGAAGTATAACAATCCCTTCGTGCCATCGCAGTGGGGCGAGCCAAAGCTCGGAGGTTATGACTGGAAGGCGGCGAACGCCAAAATCGTTGACGGCGCGCTTCAGCTTACTGTCAGCGAGAAAGCTTCCGCACAGGTCGTAGCCGGCGGTAAATCGGACTTTTCATCGGCAAGGTGGGAAGTGGATGTCACTCTCCCGACGATGAAGCCAGGGCTTGTTGCAGCGCCGCTTTGGACTTTTAACGACAAAGCCCATGAGGAAATCGATTTTGAATTCGTGGGCACGAAAGGACTACAGCTCAATGTTTGGGCAAACGTCGACCATCAGCACAAGAGCGTTTGGCTAAAGTGGATCCAACTCGGCGACCTCTCGGGGAAAAGATACCGCCTTGGCATAGAATACGAGGCGGGAAAACGTGTTGCTTTCCTCATTGACGGCAAAGAAGCTGCCGTGGTTACGCCGGCTGACACTCTGGGCGGTGCCTTTCCGAACAAGCCCATGAAGGCGTACTTCGATCTATGGGTTGCGGCAGGCGCGGTGATGGACGCAGGTTGGGCCGGCAAATGGGAGCCGATGCCGGCATCGGACAAACTGGTCATGACAATTCATGGCTATAGGCGAACTGATGTCGATCAGTGAGATTGCAATTCATCCGACCGCTGCGCAACCTCGGTTCAAGCCTCGAGGGCATGCTTTTGGGCGACATGCATTAATCAGGCGGCTTGGCGCGAACCCTGCTGGGCCGCCCGGCCGAGCATCGAAAAGAAGGTCGCGAACTGACGTTCAGGATCCAGCGCCGGCCGCTCGGAAAATTCACGTGCCGCCGCCGAGAGCCGTTCATATTCCTGGCTGTCGTTCCACAGCCGCCTGATCGCCGCGGCCCAGTCGTCGAGCGGTGCGTCATAATCGAGCACCACGCCACCGGCGCCAATCGCTTCCGGCAGGCCGCCGCGCCGGGACCCGACGACCGGAATGCCGCTGCAATGGGCCTCGGATGCCACGCGCCCCCAGGCCTCTTCCCATTTGCTGGGCGCCAGCAGGATCTTGGTCCGGCTATAGACCGTCTTCATGTCGCTGGTGCGGCTTTCCAGCCTGACATTGCGCAGCGGCGCGATGGTCCGTTCGATCTGTGCCCGGTGGTCGTCGTCGAGCTTCCAGCTTTCGACGAACAGGAACGGAATTTCGGAGCATTGGCCGGCAATGCGCACCGCGAGTTCGAACCCTTTTTCATTGTAAGGGTTGATCAGCGTAACAAACTCGCCTGTCGTCGGCGTGCTGTAGAGCGCGGGATTGATGGTCGGCGGTATGACCGTCGAA
Organism: Mesorhizobium sp. M5C.F.Ca.IN.020.29.1.1; assembly: GCF_003997375.1. NCBI lineage: Bacteria > Pseudomonadati > Pseudomonadota > Alphaproteobacteria > Hyphomicrobiales > Phyllobacteriaceae > Mesorhizobium > Mesorhizobium sp. M5C.F.Ca.IN.020.29.1.1. Next base: position 4,533 of record NZ_RZSW01000350.1, read on the forward strand.
TCGATGTCGAATTTTGCCTTGTAGGTGCGCGCCGTGAACTCGGAATTGGCGATATAAAGCGCCGAATGCAGCTCTCGCAGATCCCCGCCCAATTCGTGGAATTCGACGTTCCGCAGATAGACGACCAGCGGCACGCCAAGCGCCTGCAGCGCCTTTCCGATCGGCACCGATTTGTGGCACTGCACGACGGCGACGTCGGGATCGAGCCTTTCGACGGCAAAGCGCGCCGCTTCCCAGGGAAACCACGCCCGCACCACAGGGTAACCGGGATAGCTGTCGATGACGGCGCGCTGCCTCAGAAGCTTCATCTTGGCGCGCGCCTTGTAGCCAAAGACGCCCTGGCCGAACAGCGCGGCAAGCACTGATGCCTGGTGGCCATGTTCAAGCAATTGTTCGGCCAGATGGTGGGTGCTGGATTGGACACCGCCGCTGAACTGGGGAGTGTAACCGTTGCCACCTGCAAAAAGGACTTTCATGGTTCCAGCTCCTTGTCGCATTCTGGGTTTGTTCAAAAGCGGTTTACCAAGGCAGAAGATATCCATCAGTTCCCGCCAGCCTCCGTCGTGTCCCGCTGTCATGGCAACAGGCTTTCCCGCATGATCTCACGCCGCCATCCTGCCGATGCTGTGATATTCGATGCCGTAGCGAGCGATGACCTTGGGGTCGTAGAGATTTCTGCCGTCGAAGATGATCGGCGTGATCAGCGCATCCTTCATCGCGTCGAACGACGGCGCCTGGAAGTTCTTCCACTCGGTTGCGATCATGAGCGCATCGGCGCCACGCAGCGCTGCCTCCTTGGTCCCGCACAAAAGCAGATCCTCGCGCAGTCCGTAGATGGCCTGGCATTCCTGCATCGCCTCGGGATCGTAAGCCTGCACTTTGGCACCGGCCTTCCAGAGCGCTTCCATCAAGACACGCGCCGGCGCCTCGCGCATGTCGTCGGTATTGGGCTTGAAAGCGAGGCCCCACAGCGCAAAGGTCTTGCCCTTCAGATTGCCCTTGAAATAGCGGTTCACCTTGTCGAACAGGACCGACTTCTGTTCGTTGTTGCGTTCCTCGACCGCGCGCAGCAGCTTGGCATCGAATTTGACGCCTTCGGCGGTCTTGATCAGGGCGCGCACGTCCTTGGGGAAGCATGAGCCGCCATAGCCGAGGCCCGGATAGATGAAGTGGTAGCCGATGCGCGGATCGCTGCCGATGCCCTTGCGGACCTCCTCGATGTCGGCGCCGAGTTCCTCGGCCAGGTTGGCCATTTCGTTCATAAAGCTGATCTTGGTCGCCAGCATGCAATTGGCCGCGTATTTGGTGAACTCGGCGCTGCGCACATCCATCACGATCATCTTTTCGTGGTTGCGGTTGAACGGAGCGTAAAGCTCACGCATCACCGCCTCGGTATCCTCGCTGCCGGTTCCGACGATGATGCGGTCGGGCTTCATGCAGTCGGCCACCGCGGAGCCTTCCTTGAGGAATTCCGGATTGGAGGCGACGTCGAAACCCAGATCCTCGCGGCCGCGCGCCTTCAGCGTCGCGGCGATCCTGGCCTTTATCTTCTCGCAGGTGCCGACCGGCACGGTCGACTTACCGACGACGATCTTGGGCGCGTCCATCTCCCGGCCGATGGCCTCGGCAACGGCCAGCACATATTTGAGGTCGGCAGAACCATCCTCGCCCGGAGGCGTGCCGACAGCGATCATCTGTATCTGGCCATGCTTGACGGCGGCCGCGGCATCGGTGGTGAACTTGATGCGGCCGGCCGCGTGGTTCTCCTTGACGAGGTTTTCGAGCCCAGGCTCGAAAATCGGGATGAGGCCCTGATTGAGCCGCTCGACCTTTTTCACGTCGATGTCGACGCACACCACCTGGTGTCCGACTTCGGCAAGCACCGCCGCCTGCACGAGACCGACATAGCCAATTCCAAAGACCGTCAAATTCATTTGGTTACATTCCTGTTCAAGACTTCGGAGCGCTTTCGGTCCGGCCGGTTCAGATTAGTCTTTACTTTATGCTGCATGCCAGCGATTCCGGAAACTGGCATGGCTGACCTAGCGCCGTGAATGCGACACGGTCCACTTGCATGA
>NZ_RZSW01000351.1:0-6594 GCF_003997375.1 Mesorhizobium sp. M5C.F.Ca.IN.020.29.1.1
CGATGGCCGTATCGAAACAGACGAGCTTGGTGCGCACGACCGGCAGCGAGGCCATCACCGCCGCGAAGATCGAGGCGTAGACCACCGAGCTTGCCATCGAGCCGGACTGGTCGACGCAGAGAACGACTTCGTCAAGATCGACCAGCCGGCGCTGCTTGCGCATGAAACCAACCAGCTTCTCCGGCACGATGGTTTTGTGCTCGGGCTGGTAGTGGCGAAGGTTCGCCGAGATGGTGCGCTGCCAGTCGATATCGCGCGCACGCGGACGGTTGGTGCGCCTCGATCGGTCGAGCGCGCCGCGTATCGCCTCGGCGGTCTTCTGCTCCAGCTTCTGCATCAGCTTGGCGACGATGTCGGCGATGATCGTGCGGGCGATGTCCTTGGTCTTGGCCGGCATAACCGAGCGGAGCGAAATCAGGTCGGCGACCAGGTTGACGTCGGCCTCGATCGCCTTGAGGAACTCCGGCTCCATCAGCATCTGCTTCAGGTCCAGCCGTTCGAAAGCGTCCTTCTGGACAATCTGAACGACCTGCGCGGGAAAGAAGGACCTGATATCGCCCATCCATTGCGCAACGCGCGGTGCCGAACGGCCAAGCCCGCCACGCCGCTTGCGCGGGTCACTGGCCGCCGCGCTGGCACCATCGCCGTAGAGAGCATCGAGTGCCGCCGAAAGTCGTTTGTCGTCGCTGGAAAGTGCCGCCGACGCCTCGTCATCGGCGCCGATCGCCAGGCGCCAGCGGCGCTCCCCTCCGGCATTTGCAGTGAGTGGGCCGGGCCCGTTCATTTCGCCCTCGTCATCCATTGCCGTTTCCTCCCGTGAGCAATGGTCCAAGCCGTTCCAGGTGTCGGCGCCATGCCTCGCCGCCATCCGGCGTCGGCGTCAGGCCAGCCGGCAAGCGCGCGGCGCGGCCGAGAACCGCTTCGATCAGCCGCCGGCGCTCCATGCTGTCCAGATTGGAAAAGACGCGGCGCAGCAACGGCAGGTGCGCGATGAAAGCATCTTCGTCGAGAGATTTGAGCCAGGAATCGACCGCGCCGCGCAGACCTTCGTCATAGATCAGCCGTTGACCGGCTGTGCTGAAGAAGCCCTCGAAGAACCCCGCCGCCTCGGCGACCGGCGTGCCCGGCGACAGGCGTCGCCCGAGCAGCCCGGCTGCGGCTTCGGCGGACAGGCGGCCGGCCTCATAGAGCAGGTGCGCGGCGCATCCGGCCAGCAGCGCCGTCGCTCGCGACCCCTCAAGCACGGCAGCCAGCCCGTTGCGCCATCCGTTCAGCACGTCTTCCCCGGGCTCGACCAGCCTGATCGCCTCATCGGCCTTGCGCATCGCGCTAACCAGCGCCGCGGCGGCCTGCTCATCCAGGTCGCGTGCCGCATAGGGAAGCGCGATCGCACCTTCGACGATCAGCCGCTCCATGAGGCCGGAAAGCCGGTTCGTCTCCGTTTTGCGGGCCTCGCCGTAGCGGATGATGTCGGCGAGCGGCGGCACCGAGGCCAGAATCTCCAGGCATTCGCTGCTGCGCGCCGCGCGCGCCTCCAGGGCCGCAAGACCGGCCGTCGATGCTTCCGACAGGCCTGCCGTGATGGCGCCCTGGACCAGTGCCGCAAGAGTATCGAGGGTTGCTGCAGCTTCGATCATTTGGATCAGGCGGCCGTTGGCAGCCTTTTCGATGGTCGGCCCGTAGATCAGGTTCTCCACCAGGCGAACGGCATATTCCGGCTCCCAGGCCAGGGTCCACCGCTCACGGAAGGTGCCACGGCTGCGACCGGCGTCCGTCAACTTGCCCCAATGCACACCAAGCACGTTCAGCCGATGCAGCAATGTCGAACGAAACAGCCCGCTGTCGCTTCGCAGGTCGACGGATAGTTCCCGCTCCAGCGCTTCAAGTTTCAGCCGCGCGGCCTTCTGGTTGCGCTGCAGATCCTCGATCAACGGCGCCAACGCCGTGTCGGGTGGAATTTCGCCGACGTCCGCACCTAGAAGCAGCTCGGCCTCGACCAGGGCCCACAGCAACGCTTCGCCATTGAACAGAGCCGCAATTGCGGCGTCGCGCAATTCCTCAAACCCGGGTTTCGGCCGCTCGCGAATCGCGGCGAGCGTGCGGGCGAGCCGCTCCGCTTCGATCAGCGAAGCGGACGAGACCAGGTGACCCTTCACGCGCAGCACCGCTGCAATCATTGCAAGCCACAAGGTTGCTGCATCGCGCCGGCCGCGCGTGCGCCAGAGATGCTTGCACCAGCCGGGTGCGACGACGCCCGCGCCATAGCCGTAGCCCAGCGCCAGACGCGGTCCCGTCCACGGCGCCCATGTCATCGTGCTCTTGCGCCTTGCGATCCCCTTGAGCAGGGCTTGATCGTTTTTCTGCGGTGTCGCCTGCAGTGCCGGCACATGCCACGCCCCGCAGACGACGGCGATAGGTCCGTCGAATTCCTTGCGCGCCACAGCGATTTCGAGCCGCATATGCGCTTCGCGCTGGGCCTCGAACTCAGCGATCGAGCCTTCACCATCCCTCAGCGTCATCATCGCGTCGGAGATGGCCGCGAATATTGGGCCTGGTTCCGGATTCTGCTCGATGATGTCCGACCACCAGCTTTCGCCATCCTCATAGCCGGCGGCGCGGGCCAGCGTCCCTATCGGATCACGCCGATGCGGAGCCACATCATCACGCTCGCTTGATTCCTTCGCTTCGTCAGCATCGACTTTTTCCGCGCCTTCGACCGCCGCTTCCGAGAAGCGCGCCGACGACGGCAGGTCGATGAAGCGCAACGCCGCCTTGTTGTCCACGGCCCAAAGCACCGCCTGATATTCCGGCGAAAACTCGGCGAACGGCCAAAAACTTGTCGAAGCCGGATCCTCCTCCGGATAGCAAAGCAGTGCTACCGGCGGCTGCATTTCCGGGCGGGCCAGCAACGGCAGCAGCGCGGAGGCGTCGCTCGGCCCCTCGATCAGCACGGCGACCGGCTGCAAATCATGCAATGCCTGCGCGAGGCTGTCGGCGGAGCCCGGCCCGTGATGGCGTATGCCGAAATAGGCGATGTCGCCCTGTCCCACGGCGTCAGAGCGCTGCGTTCAAGGCCGCGTAGTAGCCGGCATAGTCCGGCCGCTTCTTCAGCACTGTTTCCAGGTATTCTTCCAGCACGACCTTGTCCTGTACCGGGTCTTTCACGATCGCGCCGACAAGGCTGGCGGCAAGACCTTCGGCGCCGAGCTTGCCGCTGTCGAACCACGCCGCCTGGCTAAGCCCGCCAACCATCGTCGCGATCGCCTCGGCGGTCGACAGCGAGCCCGAAGGCGTCTTCAGCGTCACCTTTCCGTCGGCGGTCGCGCCGGAGCGCAATTCACGGAAGATGGTCAATACCCGGGCTATCTCCTCGCCGACATTTTTCGGCACCGGCAGGTCGAGCCCGCCGGCCATCTCATCGACCCGTTTGGAGACGATCGCCACCTCTTCAGCCATGTCTTCCGGCAAGGGCAGAACGACGACATTGAAACGACGCTTGAGTGCCGAGGAGAATTCATTCACACCTTTGTCCCGATTGTTTGCCGTGGCAATGATGTTGAAGCCGCGCTGGGCATAGATCGATGTGTTCAATTCCGGGATCGGCATCATCTTTTCGGAAAGCACGGTGATCAGCGTGTCTTGCACGTCCGAGCCCATGCGCGTCAGTTCCTCGAGTCGGCAGAGCTTGCCGGTCTGCATGGCGCGGTAGAGCGGCGTCGGCACCAATGCGTCCTGGCTCGGGCCCTTTGCCAGAAGTTGCGCATAGTTCCAGCCATAGCGGATCTGGTTCTCGTCGGTGCCGGCCGTGCACTGCACGATCAGCGTCGAGTCGCCCATGATGGCGGCGGCCAGATGTTCCGACACCCAGGACTTGGCCGTTCCGGGAACGCCGAGCAGCAACAATGCGCGGTCGGTGGCGAGCGTTGCCACCGCGGTCTCCATCAACCGGCGGCGACCGACATATTTTGGCGTTACCGGCGTGCCGTCACCGGCCTTCCCGCCCAGCAGATAGGTCAGCACAGCCTGTGGCGAGAGGCTCCAGCCGGCAGGCCTTTGCCTGTCGTCACTGCGCGCCAGCGCCTGCAATTCAGAGGCATAGGCCTGCTCGACCGGGAGACGGATGGCAGCGTTCATATGAATTCTCCGGATTGATCATGTGTCGGTTCTAGGTTGATGCTCGGCCAGCGCCGCGTTGAGACGCAGGACACTGAGTGATGGGGCTGGAGGCGGCATGCCGGCTGCGACGACCTCGTCGATCAATTTTGCCGCTGTGGTCGCTGTGGCAAGGAAGCCGATCGTTTCCAGTATATCGTCGGCGCCCCGCCGCACGGCGTCGTCGTTTCCCGCAACGGCGGAGCGCAGCGCCGCAAGAGCCGATCCATTCGAAAGATCGTCCCATTCCAGCCAGCCAGCATCAATGCCTTCCGCCAGATTGATCGCGTTGAGGTAATTCGCTTGCTTGAGGATCAGCCGGACGAGGGCTCGTTTTCTGCGACTGTCCAGGCGCGGCGTGAGGTGCAGTACGAACAGCGCCGGTTTGCCACCATCCGCGACAAGTGTATCCGCCATCTGCGTCACCGCGGCGTCGCTCCCCGAAGCGGCGACCATTCGTGCGATCAGGATGTCGGCATTGTTGTCGGCGCCGAATTGCCAGGCTCCTATGAACTCAGGTTCGGTAGCATTGAACCGCGCGGCCAGGTCGACCAGATTGCAGGTCTCGAACAATTCGGCGCGACGCTTTTCCTGCGCCGGCGATTTCAACTTCGCCGGCGTGTAGATGCTGCGGCGGCGGATGAAGCCGGATTTGCCTTCGCTGATGAACGCGGCGAGTTCAGCTGCGGGATCACCCTCCCCGCCATAGTTTGAACGGCCGTGCTCTCCCAACCTTGCCAGCAGCCGGCCAGCCAGTTCGCGCACCTTGCCGGACCTGTCGGCGGAGAGGCTTTTAAGGAACGGCGCGTCCTCAGGATTCAGGCCGAAGCGCATGAGTTCGATGAGCGCAAGCCTGACCTCGGCGGACTCGCCCGACGCCTTGGCCTCGACCAGCAGTCGAGCCGAAGCCGGTTCACTGCGGCGCATGTCTGCCAGCGCGATGCGTCGCGCGGCGGGATAGAACTCATCCCAATTTTCCGCCGTCAGTTTCTCTAGTGGGGCATGTCTCTCCCCGTCGAAGCTTGCTTTCCAGTCGATCCAGGGAGCGTAGACGTCCGGACTGTTCTGATCCGAGGGCATCCAGTCCATCGGATGGAGGACAAAGCCGCGGCTGGCGACAAGCGTCACCACGCGCGTCTTGCGTCTCGCGTCGACGGCGTGTTTCAGAGCGGCTCTCAACAGCGGCCGCAACCGCTCCGGCAGCATAGGGAGCGCAAGCCTGGGCAGCGGGGGACGGCGCTTGAGTGTCTTCGGCGCCGCAGGCCGCAGGGCGACGTCGAGCGCTTGTGCTGCGATTGCAAGGAGTCGGCGCTCCTGCTCGTCGGGACTTACACCGCCGGCGATCGTCTTCCAGGCGGTCGGAGCCAGATCGAAAGCGGCGCCGCCGGTGATCCAGCAATCGCGCATTGTCGCCAGGCCTGTTTGCTCGCCCTCGTTCACGACAGGTCAAGCCTCCCGAACCCGCTTTGCGCCGCCAGAAGGTCAAGCCGGGCGCCATCCCAGAGCGCTGCCGTGGCGGCAAGGTCGAGGCCGAGCAATGTTTGATTTACCGCGCCTGCGATCGGCAAGGCGATCCCTTGCGGATCATCCGCAGCCTGCCACCAGCCTGTGCCCCGGTCGTCGACCAGGATCGCACCAGGCGGCAGCATGAGAGGACAATCGGCAATCCAAGGTGCAGCATCCTGATAGGAAGCATGCGTGGCGAGTGGGTCCTTTGCAGCGCCGAAGCTGAAATCAGGCCACGCGCCGGATATCACTTCACCCATGCGCTCCGCCACCAGTGCGCGGAGCGGCTTGCGTGATGGATAGAAGACCAGCCGGGCATCGAAACGATCGCCCGGAGCAAAAGCGTTGGACCGGCGTCCGGCAGAAGCCGGAAAATAATCGAGCAGCACGGCAAATTGCGGGGTAGTGCTCTTCAGATCAAGCAGCCAGGTCGAATGGCTGACGAGACCGTCACGGCGGCTCTCGATCTTCTCGCCCAGAACTTCCCAGAAGCTTTCGACCTGTCTTGCATCGGGATTGGCCAGAACCTGTTCGCGGGTCTCAGAAGTCGATACGAGGCGCTTCAGCTCCGGATCGTCAGGCGCCGACCGCCACGCCTTGGCCAGCAGCACAAGCTTGCCGAGCTCGCGGATCGCCGCATCCGGTCTTTCTTCGATGCGTAGCGCCATCAGCCGCGATGGGATCTCGTCGATGCGACCGGCAAGCGCGGTTGCCTTCATGTCGACCAGCCGCGCAGCAATCCGGCGGCAACGGTCGCTGCTGCCGTCGATAAAACCCGAAAGGCCAAGCCGCAACTGATCGGCGATCCATTGGTCGAGTTCATCTAGCGCCGCCGACACTGCTTGTCGTGTGTCTTCCGCCCGCTTGCGCTGCGCTGCCTCACGACGCTCCACCGCCGCAACGTCTTCGACGGCGGCGCTCTGGTCCGTCCGTGCG
>NZ_RZSW01000352.1:0-6591 GCF_003997375.1 Mesorhizobium sp. M5C.F.Ca.IN.020.29.1.1
CCTTATATTTTCCGTGGCGCGCTGGACTGCGGCGCCAGCGCCATCAACGAAGAGATGAAGATGGCCGCGGTGCGGGCGATCGCTGCCCTTGCCCGCGAGGAACCGTCAGATGTCGCCGCGCGCGCCTATTCCGGCGAAACGCCGATCTTCGGGCCTGATTTCCTGATCCCCTCGCCCTTCGACCCGCGGCTGATCCTGCGCATCGCTCCGGCGGTGGCCAAAGCCGCCTGCGACACCGGCGTCGCGACACGGCCGATCACCGACTTTGCCGCTTATATCGACACGCTGAACCGCTTCGTCTTCCGCTCCGGCCTGGTGATGAAGCCGGTGTTCACGATGGCCAAGACGTCGAATGCCAAGCGCGTCATCTATGCCGACGGCGAGGATGAGCGCGTGTTGCGTGCCGCCCAGGTGGTGCTGGAGGAAGGCATCGCCGAGCCGATCCTGATCGGCCGCCCGCACGTCATCGAGGTGCGGCTGAAACGCTACGGACTGCGCATCAAGCCGGGCGTCGATTTCGGCCTGATCAATCCCGAGGACGACCCACGCTATCGCCACTATGTCGACCTTTTGATCGAACTCGCCGGCCGGCGCGGCGTCACGACGGAGGCCGCCCGCACTTTGGTGCGCACCGACAACACGGTGATCGCCGCACTTGCCCTGAAGCGTGGCGATGCCGACGCCATGGTTTGCGGCCTGGAAGGACGTTTTGAGCGGCATTTGCGCAATGTCACCCTGATCATCGGCCCGCGCGCCGGTATCAAGGATCATGACCTGTCGACGCTTTCCATGCTGATCTCGCAGCGAGGCATCATTTTCCTCACCGACACCCACGTCACGGTCGATCCGACGGCCGAGGAGATCGCAGAGATGACGGTGTTGGCGGCCGAAGAAATCCAGCGCTTCGGCATCGAACCCAAGGCCGCCCTGCTGTCGCATTCGGATTTCGGCTCACGCGATTCGCCAAGCGCGCTCAAGATGCGGCAGGCGGCGGCAATCCTGGCGCGCATCGCGCCAGACCTGCAATGCGACGGCGAGATGCATGCCGACTCGGCTTTGTCGGAGCAGCTGCGCCAGCGGGTCTATCCACATTCGCGGCTGAAGGGCGAAGCCAATCTGCTGGTCTTTCCCAATCTCGATTCGGCGAACATCACGCTCACCGCGCTGCGCGCGATGATGGACGCGCTGCATGTCGGCCCGATCCTGCTCGGCACCGACAGACCGGCGCATATATTGACGCCGTCGGTGACGTCACGTGGCGTCGTCAACATGACGGCGCTCGCCGTGGTCGAAGCGGCCCATAAGGCGCAGGCGGTCGTAAATCTGGGCTAAAACGGCTTTTACGCGGTAAGCTGATAAATGAACGCAAAGCGGTAGCTTTCGCGACGGGCGGTTAAACGGAGTTCACGGCGAATGACGGGCGGAGGGTGGAAGCTGACGCATGCCGCGGCGCTGCTTGGTGCCCTGGCGTTATCAGGCTTTGCCGTCACTCAGCCGCAGGCCGCCTCCCGTGTTTGCCGGCAACTGGAAGCCGATCTCGCGACCGTTTCGCGCGGTGGCGGCGGCAAACCGGCCCTGCTCAGGAAATACGATGATGCGATCGTGCGGCAGCGGGAGCAGATTTCCAAGGTAAGCCGCCAGTCCGACAGCGCCGGCTGCGGCTTTTCGCTGCTCGGCCGCAATCGCAACGCTTGCGCCGCACTCGAGGCCACGCTCGACCGCATGAACGCCAATCTCGATGCCCTGCAGGTCAAGCGCGCGCAGCTCGCCGGCGGCGGCTCGCGCCGCGATCGCGCACGCATATTGGCCTCACTCGACGCCAATGGCTGTCGCGACAGCGTCGTGCCTTCGAGGCGTGCTCCTGTCCTCGAAGCGAGCCGTGAAAACGGCGAAGAAAGCCTGCTCGATCGGCTTTTGGGCGACGCCACAAATCACCCCGATGCGCTGGACGAGCCGAGCGATCCCGACGAAGAGCGCGGTGTCCCCACCATGATCAATCAGCCCGACGGCATGGACCTGCCACGCCTTGGCGGCGAATTCCGCACAATGTGCGTGCGCACCTGCGACGGCTATTTCTTCCCGATGTCGAATGCCGCCTCGCTGGGCGATTTCGAGCGCGACCAGAAGAACTGCGATTCTAGTTGCCCCGGCACCGAGATGCAGGTGTTTTATACGCGCGGCATTGGCGACGACTCGGCTGACATGACGTCTTCGGTAACCGGCAGGCCCTACAGCGAACTGCCGACCGCCTATCTCTACAAGCAGCCCGAAACGTTGCGCCCGCCGGCCTGCGGCTGCAACGCTGCACAGAATTTCGAGATCATTGCCGGCAATCCGCCAAGCCCGGAACAGACCGAGGCCGATGTGGAGACCAAGCCGCTCATTCCGGTGCCTGTCGCCAAAGCCGATCAAGGCGCCGACCCCGAGACTTTGGCAAATGTCGAAGGCGGGCTCGAACGCGAAGCCATCAAGCGCCTCGCCGTCAAACCCTCGCCGACGACTTTGCCGCCGCCGGGACGGCGCAAGGTCAGGGTCGTCGGGCCAACGTTCCTTCCCGACCCAGCAGCGGCAACAGATCTGCAAGCTCCGGCCCCGAAGGCTGCCCCGTAAGCGCCAGCCTGAGCGGCATGAACAGCGCCTTGCCCTTGCGGCCGGTCGCTTCCCTGATCCTGCCCGTCCACTCCTTCCAGACCGACCCGTTCCAGGGGTCTTCCGGCAAAAGGTCGAACGCCTGGCGCAGGAAATCGCGGTCGACGTCGGAAAAGTCCGGCTGCTCCTGCGGGCCGTCGCGAAGTGTGCGCCACCAGATTGCTGCATCGGCCAGCCTGTCGAGATTGCCGCGTACCGCCAGCCAGAAGGGCTCGGCCTGTTCGCCGGAAATGCCGAGCACGATCAGCCGGTCGCGCGCCTCGGAAAACGGCATATGGTGGAGCAGTGTGCGGTTGAGCACGAAGAGCTCGTCCGGATCGAATTTGGCGGCGGATTTCGACGTCGCGGCCGGATCGAAGCGCCGGGCAAGCTCGGTCATATCAGGCACCGCCACTACGTTTTCCGACGTGCCGACAAGCACGGCCAGCGAGACAACGGCCATCGGTTCGATGCCGGTCTCGCGTAGGCTCTCGATGGACAGCGCGCCGCTCCGCTTCGACAGGCCCTCGCCCGATGCAGTGGTCAACAGATTGTGGTGGCCGAACACCGGCGGCTCGGCACCCAGTGCCTGGAACAGCGCGATCTGCACGCCCGTGTTGGTGACGTGGTCGTCGCCACGGATGACATGGCTGATCCCCATCTCGATGTCATCGACCACCGAGGGCAGAGTATAGAGATAGGTGCCGTCCTCGCGCATTAGAACCGGGTCGGAAAGCGAGGCAAGGTCGACGGTTTCCTCGCCGCGCACCAGATCGTTCCAGTGGATTTCGGTGCGCTCCGGCTGCAGGGGATCGCTGGTGAAATTGGGCAGGAGGAAGCGCCAATGCGGCCGCCGACCATCGGACTGGTATTCGGCGATCTGCTCAGGGGTTAGCGTCAGCGCTTCGCGGCCGTAGACCGGCGGCAGGCCGCGCGTACGGCGCACCTTGCGCCTGAGATCGAGCTCTTCCGGTGTTTCGTAACATGCGTAGAGAAGGCGCGCCGCCTTCAATTTCTCCACCGCCGCATCGTAGATCTCGAAGCGCCGTGACTGGAATTCCGTCGCGTCCGGAAATATCCCTAGCCAATGTAGGTCGTAGAGGATGGCGTCGGAGAATTCCTGCGTCGAGCGGGCGACGTCGGTGTCGTCGAAACGCTGGATGAAGCGGCCCTTGTTGTTCATGGCGAACAGCCAGTTGAACAGCGCAGTGCGCGCATTGCCGATATGAATGCGGCCGGTGGGTGAAGGGGCGAAACGGACGGTAACTGTCATGAACGGGGCGTACCGGATGGTTTTGCTGTTGACAAGACACGCCCCCGCGCTTGGCCGCAGACATAGAACATGACGAGGGCGATGAAAAGGCAGCAGCGCCGCGCCATTAAGACACGCGGCGCTGTAAGCGTCAGATCGCCAGCCCCTTGGTCAATTCGAGCGCCTGGCGCTCGAACAGCCGGCGGTAGATGCCGCCCTGCAGCCGGATCAGTTGGTCATGCGAACCCTCTTCGACGATGCGGCCGCGATCGAACACCAGAAGCCTGTCCAGCGCCCGTACCGTCGAAAGCCGGTGCGCGATGACGAGCGTTGTGCGGCCAACCATCAACCGCTCCATCGCCTGCTGGATCAGCACCTCCGATTCCGAATCGAGGCTGGATGTCGCCTCGTCCAGAATGAGGATCCGCGCGTCGGCGAGGAAAGCCCGCGCGATCGCCACGCGCTGGCGCTCGCCGCCCGATAGTTTCACGCCGCGTTCGCCGACTAGCGTGCGGTAACCCTTCGGCAGGCCGACGATGAAGTCGTGCGCACTTGCCAGCCGTGCTGCGTGCTCGATTTCGGCTTGCGTGGCGCTCGGCCGGGCATAGGCGATGTTTTCGGCCAGCGACCGGTGGAACAGAATCGGCTCCTGCTGGACGATGGCTATCTGCCCGCGCAGCGATGCCTGCGCCACCCCAGCAATATCCTGGCCGTCGATCAGGATCGTTCCCGCGTTCACGTCGTAAAGGCGCTGGATCAGCTTGACGAAGGTCGTCTTGCCCGAGCCCGAATGGCCGACCAGCCCGATGCGTTCGCCCGGCGCGATATCCACCGAAAAGTCGCGATAGAGCGGCAGTCGATGGCTGCCATAATGGAAGGTGACGTTGTCGAAGCTGATGCGACCGTCGGTGATGCGGATCGGTTTGGCGCCGGGCGCATCCTCGATACCGAGCGGCTCGGACTGGAAGTCGACCAGTTCCTCCATGTCGTTGATCGAGCGCTGCAAATTGCGGATGTGCGTGCCGATGTCGCGCAAATAGCCTTGCAGCACGAAGAACGAGGTCAGCACGAAGGTGACATCGCCGGCGCTCGCCTGCCCCCACGACCACAAAAGCAGCGAAAGTCCGATCACCGCTGCTCTCAGAAGCAGCAGCATCGACCCTTGCGTGGTACCGTTGATGGTGCCGCGCACCCAGGTGCGGCGCGTACGCGCGCGCCATCTGGCGACGACTTTGGCAAGGCGCGTCTCCTCGCGCTCCTCGGCGCCAAAACCCTTGACCACGGCGTTGCAGCTCACCGCATCGGCCAGCGAACCGCCCAGGCGCGTGTCCCACGCGTTGGCAAGCCTTGCCGCAGGCGCGACATAGCCAAGCGACAGCAGCGCCGTTACCGCGATGAACAGCACCGAACCTGCGGCGACGACAGCACCCATCAGCGGCCAGAACCAGCCGAGCAGCAGCGTCGAGCCGACGAGCATGACGAGGGACGGCAGCAGCGCGATCAGGATCGTGTCGTTGAGCAGGTCGAGCGCCCACATGCCGCGGGTTATCTTGCGCACGGTCGATCCGGCGAAGCTGTTGGCGTGCCAGTCGGTCGAGAAGCGCTGGACGCGATGGAAGGCGTCGGCGGCGATATCCGCCATCATCTTCAGGGTCAGTTCGACGATGGCCATGAAGGCGAGATTGCGCAGCACAACGCCGGTGAGCGCCAAGGCTACCAGCATCGAAAAGGCCGCCATCGCCGCATTCCACGCGACATCGTCCGCTGCAGCACTGCTGGCAACGGCATCGACCAGTCGGCCGGAATAGAGCGGCGTCAGCACGTCGGCCAACGTCGACAGCAGGAACGTGCCCATGATGAGCGAAAGCCGCCACGGCTGACGCCGCCAATGACTGAGCGCGAAGCCGAGAACGCTGCGAAAGGCGCCCGCGCGCAAATCTATCTGAAAACGAGCCATGATGTCATTCGGGCGCAAACGAGCCCGGTCCCGGTAAGGTCGAAAATTGAAAAAACCGCGTAGGGCGAATTAGCGCCCGGGAATGCGGAGGTTCGGCATATTTGGCGGCTCACCCGAATACGGGCGGCGACCGGCATCGACGAAGGCCTGTTGTCAATTCGGCTTGGCCATGAAGGTGAAAACCTTCCGGCGGGCCACCTGAGACCTAGGCTTCGCGGCCTCGCATAACGATGTCACATCCTGGCATTCGGTCCTCCCGAAAGGGGAATCGCGGAACCGTTCTTATAGAGATGCCTCAACGCGTCGCCAAGCCAGAGAGCGACCGAAAGCGCATCTGGTCCAACCAGTCACAAGATTTGCAACAATCGCGGGTTGTGCGCCGTCGTCGTCCACTCAGGCTACCGGAATACGATCGAGCCGCATGTAGCGGCCATCGGTGGACGGCCTGAAGCCAAGTCTTTCGTAAACCGCGTGGGCATCATTCGTCGACAGGCTCCAGTGCGTGACTGTCTTGCAATCCGGATGATCGATAAGCGCCTGGACAAGCCGCGTGCCGATCCCTTGCCCACGATATTCCGGCCAGATGATGACATCGGCCAGATAGGCAAACACCGTGCGGTCGGTGATTGCCCGGCCGAAGCCGACCTGCTTGCCGTCGCAATAGGCGCCGACGCAAAGCGAATTAGCAAAGGCGCGGCGGTGGACTTCGTCGCTGCGCCCGCTGCCCCAGTAGCTTGCCATCAACCGGTCGGAG
>NZ_RZSW01000353.1:0-6586 GCF_003997375.1 Mesorhizobium sp. M5C.F.Ca.IN.020.29.1.1
GGCGTCTCGCGCTTGGCGCGCTCCGGATCGCAATGGATGAACTGGTGGTCGTCCGTGGCATCGGCGAACTGGTCGATCATGCGTTGCGAAACGACCCGCCACGGCGACACGCCGACTTCCTTGCCGACGCTGGCCAGAAGCACATCGAGACTGATCGGTTCCACGCTGATGTCCTCCATTTCAACCGTCCGGTACGCGAGCGGCTTCATTCCTTGAACAGTGTCAGCCCATGCTGCACCGACTGCCCGCCATCGATCGGCAGGATGGCGCCGGTGACATAGCTGCCGGCTCGGCTGCACAAATAGAGCGTTGCGCCGGCAATGTCATCCGGCGCGCCGATACGGCCGATCGGAACATGGCCGCCGACATGCTTGGCCTGGTCCTCGGTCGCGGTGGCAAAGGCGGTCATCCGGCTCTGGAAGGGGCCGGGGGCGAAAGCGTTAACGGTGATTTGGCGGGCGGCGAACTCGATCGCCAAGGTGCGTGTCAGGTGGTGAACCGCGGCTTTCGAGGCAGAGTATGAATAGGCGTCGTCCGCCAGCGGCTGCGTACCCATCACCGAACCCAGATTGATCACCCGGGCCGGATCGGCATCGCTGGCGGCGGCGTCGAGCAGCGGCAGGAGCTCGCGCGTCAGATGGAAGACGCCAGTGACATTGACACCGAACACCTTGGCCCAGGCATGGTAGGGGAAGCTTTCCAGCGGCGCGCCCCAGGAAACGCCGGCATTGTTGACCAGGATATTCAGCCGTTCGGTCCGTGCCTTGACCTGGGCAACCAGCGCCGCGATGCCAACCTCGCTGGAGACATCGCCGGCAAAGCCCTCGGCTCGGCCGGAGCCGCCGAGGCCGTTCAGTTCGCCGGCAACCCTGATGCAATCCTCGCCCTTGCGCGAGGCGATCATCACGGTAGCACCGGCCCTGACCAACGCGGTCGCCGCCATGCGCCCGATGCCGGTCGCAGCCCCGGTCACCAGCGCGGTCTTGCCGGCCACCGAAAACAGCTCATCCAGATAGCTCATCGCGATTCCTCCGCGCGTCCTTGCCTCGCCCAGCAAAAGGCTCGCGTTGACAAGGCTAACCGAAGTACGATCATCCCTGCCGCGGGTAAAGTGCCGGACCCATGTGACAGCGGTCGTGCCCGCTGGCCGACGCGATGGGGCGCGTGCCTACCGAACTGGGCAAGCCGAATGGCATGGTGTCTATAAGGCCCTGAATCAGAATAGCTCGAGGTTACGTCCATGTGGTTACAGCGGTTTGTCGGGGTTGTCCTTGTGTCGATGGCAAGTACAATTTTCGCCGAGGCCGCAGACAAGTTCCCGCCCTTTTGGCGCAAGTCGATGACCAACGACCCGAGTACGAACTATTTTCTCAAGAAATATTCGATCCCTTTGGATGATCCAGCCGCGACCGCAGTTAGAAATATCATGCTGGCGCGAGTTATCGGCGCCGAATGCCAGTGGTCCAAGCTCAATAAGGCCAAGGTCAAGCCTATCGCGATAGGATGATTGAGCCGCTCACGCCTGAGCAACTCAAAGCAGCCGCATTCGAAGGTGGTAGTGCGCTGCGTAGTTTTAACTACCAGGATCTCGCCCACCTTTGCGCCGGCATCGACTATCAATTTGGACCGAAGGGGGTGCCTATCGCGGGTGCCGTTTCAACTGGCAAGGGTGAACCAAAGTATCCCTTTGATCCGAGAAATCCATATTTTTGACTGCCGGATTTCACGGGCAATTGGTTAAACGGCATCCTCTCCGCAAAACGGAAGGGCCTACTCAGCCGGCTCGACATTGGTGTAGGCGGCTTCCTCGAGCTCGCGCTTCAGCCGCGATGCCTCTTCCACCTTCGGCGTCACGAAGCGGCCGAGCAGGAGATAGGCGACCGGGGTCAGGAATAGCGTCGAGACGGTGGCCAGACCCAGCCCGCCGACGATCACCCAGCCGAGCGCGATGCGCGCCTCGGCGCCGGCGCCGCTCGCCAGCACCAGCGGCACGCCGCCGAGCACGGTGCAGATCATCGTCATCATCACCGGCCGCAGCCGGATGGTCGAGGCCTGCTCGATCGCCTCGCGGACGCCGAGCCCGCGGTCGCGCAACTGATTGGCGAACTCGACGATCAGGATGCCGTTCTTGGCCATGACGCCGACCAGCAGCACCAGGCCGATCTGGCTGTAGGCGTTGAGGCTGGTGCCGCTGAGCAAAAGGGCAAAAATCGCGCAGGCAAGACCGAGCGGCACCGTCGCCATGATGATGACCGCACTGACGAAGCTCTCGAACTGAGCGGCGAGCACCAACAGGATGATGACCAGCGAGAAGCTGAAGATGGTGATCATGGCGCTGTTGGTCTCGCCCAGCGTCGCCGCCTCGGCCAAGGGGACGATGCGGCTGCCCGGCGGCAGGAGCGGCGTGGCGATTGCCTCGGCGCGGGTGAGCGCCTGGCCGAGCGCGAAATCGCCGCTGAGATTGGAGGTGATCGCCACCGACGGCTGCTGCTGCTCGCGGGTCAGCGAGGGCGGCACGGCGCGCTCGGCCAGCGTGGCAATGGTCGACATCGGCACGAAGCGGCCGTCGGCCGTCTTCAGGAAGATGTTCTCCAGGTCGGTCGGATCGTTGATTGGGTTGGTCGTCGAGACGAGCTTCACCCCGTAGCTGCGGTCGGCGATGTAGACGTCGACGACATCATTGCCGTCGAGCATGGCCTGGAAAGTATCGGCAAGCCCGGTGATGTCGATGCCGAGGTCGGAAGCGCGCTCGCGGTCGATGGCCACCGAAAGCTGGGGTTGCGTCGGGTCGACGGAGAGCCGGGGCGACTGGAAGCGGGCATCCTTCCGCATCTCGGCGATGATCTTCACCGCAGCGTCGCTGAGCGCTGCGCGATTGTTGCCAACCAGCGCGAACTGCAGGCCGCTGCCGGCGCCGCGAATGCCGAGGCTGTTGGGCTGCATCGGAAAGACGCGCACGCTCGGCACCTGCCGGGTGAGCCGGCTGATATCGGCCATGATCTGCTGCTGGCTGCGGTCGCGCTCGTCCCACGGCGCCAGCGTCATCACCATGAAGCCGGCATTGTAGGCGCCGTTCCGGCCGGCGCTCTCGAACGTATTGCGGATTTCGCCGGAATCGCGCAGCGGCTGGATCAGTTTTTCGATCTTCTGCATCTGCTCGGTCGTGTAATCGAGGCTGACGCCTTGCGGCGCGTCGACGCGCATAAGCACGACGGCACGATCCTCGGTCGGCGTCAGTTCCTGGCGAATCGTGCCGAACAGCGTGAAGGCGGTGGCTGCAAACAGCAGCGCGACCAGGAGTACGATCCACGGCGCGTCGAGGCAGGTGCGCAGGCATCGCCGGTAGAGCGTGTTCAGCGCACCGCCGATGCGGGCGCCGATGCCGCTGCCGCCTTCGTGGTGAAGCGGCGCGGCCGACAGCATGCGTGAGGCAAGCATCGGACAAAGCGTCAGCGCCACGACGGCGGACAGAAGCACCGATATGGCGAGAACGAAGCCGAATTCGCGGAACAGGCCGCCGGTCTGGCCGGGCAGGAAGGAAATCGGCACGAAGACTGCGACCAGCGTCAACGTCGTGGCGATGACGGCGAAGAACACTTCCTGGGCACCAAGCACGGCTGCGGCGCGTGGCCCCATGCCTTCGTTGCGTCGTCGCACGATGTTTTCCAGAACGACGATGGCGTCGTCGACGACCAGGCCCGTCGCCAGCACCAGGGCGAGCAGCGTCAATATGTTGACCGAGAAGCCGGCGAGATAGATGGCGGCGATCGTCCCGATCATGGCGACCGGCATCGCAAGCCCCGGAATGAGCGTCGCGCGCCAGTCGAGGAGAAACACGTAGATGACGATCAGCACGATGGAGACGGACAGGCCGAGTGCGATCTCGACCTCATGCACCGCGCCGTTGACGAAGACCGCATCGTCGCTGGTGACCTTGATCGACATGCCCTGAGGCAGATCGGCCTGCAGCGCGGCGACCGCGGCCCTGACGCCGGTCGAAATATCCAGCGTGTTCGATTCCGCCTGGCGGATGATGCCGAGACCGATGCCGGTCTTGCCGTTCGAACGCAACGTGGTCTGGCCGATATCGGGGCCGAGCGTGACGGTGGCGACGTCGCGGATGCGGGTCGTGCCGCCGATGATGATGTTTTCGAATTCCTCCGGCGTGGTCACGTCCGCCGTCGGACGCACGATCAGGTCCTGGTTGGTCGTGGTGATCGAGCCGGCCGGCGAATCGAAAGCCACCGAAGCCAGCGCTGTCCTCAGGTCGGCGACGGTGAAGCCCAGGCTGGCAAGTTTGTTCTGGTCGACATCGATACGGAAGATCTTGTCGCGGTCGCCATAGACCTGGACGTCGGCAACGCCGGGCACGGCGGCAAGCTCGTCCTCGATCTGGTCCTGGACCAGCACCGTCATGTCCTGCACCGACATGGTGTCGGAGGTGACAGCCAGGCGCATCACCGGCTCGGAATTGGCGTCGGCCTTGACGATGCGCGGCGCATCCGCCGTGTCCGGCATCTGGTCGACGACGCGGCCAACGCCATCGCGCACATCGGAGGCGGCGACGTCGAGGTCGACGCCGTCGTTGAACTCGATGGTGACGCGACTCGTGCCGAAGGACGAGGTGGACGATATCGTCTTCACACCGGAGACGCGGGCGACCGCGCCCTCAATCACGTCGGTCAATTCGCGGTCGACGGTCTCGGCCGCAGCGCCTTCAAAGGTCGTGTTAACGGTGACAACGGCGCGATCGACATCCGGCAGTTCGCGGACTTCGACACCGTAGAAGGCAGCAAGGCCGGCGACCGCGATCAGCGTGTTCAAGACCAAGGCCATCACCGGCCTGCGGATGAACAGTGCGGTAAAGCCTGTATCGCTGGCGGCGTTGTTGGTTGCGGTCATCAGCCGTCGGCGTCCGCGGCGCGCTGTTCTTCGCCGGCGATGCGGACCGCGCTGCCTTCGCTGACGCTCTGGGTGCCTTCGGTCACCACCATGTCGCCGCTGACGATCGGGGCATCGATCAGCACAGTCTCGGTGTTGCGCTGGATGATGCGCACGGCCACCCGCTTGGCCTTGCCGTCCACGATGGCCCAGATATAGGCACCGTCCGAACCCCACTGGATCGCCAGCGGACTGACCGCCGGATAGCTGTCGCCGGGGAATTTCATGGAGATCTGGAAGGACATGCCGGCACGCAGCGAATCGGCCGGGTTGGCGATCTTTGCCTTGACCAGAAGGGTACGGCTGGCTTCATCGATGTGGTTGTCGATAGCGGAAACCGTACCGGTATAGGCTTTGTTGGGATTGGCGATCGGCGTTGCCGACAATTGCGCGCCGATCTTGACGGCGGCGGCGAAGCGCTCCGGCACCCAGAATTCGACCAGTATGCTGGAGCGGTCGTCGAGGGTGGCGACCGCCGACTGGCTGGTCACATAATTGCCGGCGGCAATCGGCAGGATGCCGACCACGCCGGCAATCGGCGCGACGATCGAGCGGCGCTGCAAGGCCAGTCCCGCATCGCGAAGCGCCAGCTTGGCATTGGCCAGCACCACTTCGGCATCGGCAACGGCGACCGCTGTCGCAGCGTTGGAAGCCCGCAGCGATTTGACCCGGTCGAGCTTGGCCTGCGCGTCCTGCAAAGCAACTTTGGCGCGGTCTTGTGCGATCACCTCGGTGTCGGAATCGAGGGTGGCGATCACCTGCCCCTTTTCGACATGGGCGCCGGACTCGACCAGGAATTCGACGAGGCGGCCGGAACTGTAGGGGTTGACCGTCACCGAGGCGTTGGCGCGGCCGGTGCCGATCGCCTGCAGGCGATCGTTGATGATGGCGGCGGCTGCCGGCAATGCGACGATAGTCACCCGCTGACCGGCTGCGTTGCTGCTGCCTGCTTGCCCGGCGTTATCGACGGCGCCCGTTGGTGGCGTTGCGGCATAAGCCCAGTCGATGCCCCAGCGCGCCAGCACATCCGGCGCGCCTGGAAAAAAGCGAACCCAGGCGGCCGCAGCCGCGACGAGGATCACAAGTGCAAAAACGATCTGTTTCCAGGTGGCCATCGGCGCTCCGGTTGGCAAATATACCGCCTACGGTTCCCTAGGTGAAGTAGACGCGACGGCGCACTCCGACCCGCAGGATGACTCGTCGATATCAAAGCTTTATGGCAATTCTCCCGCTCGCTTGCACATTAAATCGGTGTAACGTTGATAGGGGCTACGCTCGGTCAAAACCGGATCAGCCGGCTGCCGCCAAAGGGGTGGTGCGCAGGATCGGCTTCAGATGTGGCTCGCTTTGCTGTCAATCATCTTCAAATCGAGCCGCGGAATGAGAAAGTCCAAGAATGCTTTAACTTTGGGGGGCTGAACGCGGCCTCCAGGCCGGATCGCATAGAGCGTTGGTTCGGGCCCCGCCCACTCGGGCAGGACACGAACCAGTCTTCCGGCGGCAACGTCCGACTTGACGCGCACATGGTTGGTCATGAGCAGGCCAACTCCCTCCAGCAGGAATCCCTGAAGCGCCTCTGGATCGCTGGCGACGGCCACTGCTCGCACTTTGAACTGGGACCGCGCGCCGCCGCTCGACAGGGGCC
>NZ_RZSW01000354.1:0-6574 GCF_003997375.1 Mesorhizobium sp. M5C.F.Ca.IN.020.29.1.1
GCGCGGGACGCCCGTGCTCTCGGCATCCGCGTCCAGTGGCATCCCGAATACTGGGTCAAGTCGGACAGCATCTCAGCAAGGATATTCCGCGCCTTCGGCGACGCGGTGCGCCTGCACGCCGCAGCGAAATCCGGCACGCGGGCCGCCGCGGAATAGTTCAGCGGTCAGACGTCAACATCAATCGCTGCCGGCCGCCAGCGACAGCAGCGGCAGGGCTGGCGCGTAGGATTCATAACCGTCGCCGTCGGCGACGCCGAAAGTGACGATCGGGTCGATGCCGTTCGCGCTGAAGGTGACCGTGCCGTCATCCTGCTCGCGCCAGAATTTCGCGCGCTCGATGCCGGGCAAGACCCGGCGGCAATTCGCAGTGACCGTCAACAGCGACAGGCCATGCGAAATCTCAGTGCCGCGCTTGACCGCGCAGGAGGCTTCGTCGCCATTGGCCACCAGCCTGTAGTCGTCGGGCGACGGCGTTAGCCCATCGGCGGCTGTGCGGCCTTCGCCGCTGCCGCCGTGAAACAGCTGAACGCTGCCGAACAGCGCGGCCACCGCCATCAATGCAGCAAGTGCTTTCATCTCGTTCTCCGGGTGTTTGGCGATAGATATAGAATGATTTCAAAGCGTTAAGCCGTAGTTAACAAATTAGAAAGCGTGCCACTCAGCTGCGCGCCTTGACCTTTTCCGTTTCCGGCACCGGCGTCAGCGCCCTCCCTTCCGAAAACCAGGAAATCAGATTGTCGACGCACAGATCGGCCATGGCGCGGCGGGTATGCTCCGAAGCCGAGCCGACATGCGGCAAAAGCGAGGTGTTGGGAGCGGCGAGCAGCGCCGGCGGCACGTTCGGCTCATCGGCGAAGACGTCGAGCCCGGCAGCTGCGATGGTGCCATTGGCCAGGGCTGCGGCAAGAGCTGCCTCGTCCACCGTGCTGCCGCGACCGATGTTGACGAAGACGCCATTCGGGCCAAGCACCGACAGGATCTCGGCGTTGACCGCCTTTTCCGTCGAGGCGCCGCCGGGCGCCACCGAGATCAGCGTATCGACCGCCTCGGCAAGGCCTATCAGCGTGCCGTGGTATTCGTAGGCCAGGCCTTCGACGCGGCGCCGATTGTGATAGGCGATCGGCAGCCCAAAGGCCTCTAGCCGGCGCGCAATGGCGAGACCAATGCGCCCCATGCCGAAAATGCCAACGCTGCGACCGCGCAAAGTCAGCCGGCTTAGCGGATAGTTGCCGTTGCGTGCCCAACTGCCGTCGCGCAGCCAGGTCTCGGCGCGCGGCAGATCGCGGATGGTGTTGATCAAAAGCCCGATCGCCGTGTCGGCGACCTCCTCGGTCAGCACGTCAGGCGTGTTGGTGACCATGACACCGCGCTGTGCTGCGTGACGGGCATCGACCGAATCATAGCCGACGCCGAAATTGGCGATGATCTCGAGGTTCGGCAGCGCGTCCATGAGGGCTGCGTTGATCCCACCAAAGGCGGCAATGCCGCGCACCGTCCGGCGCAGCTCGTCGGTGACCAGCGACGCATCGGCCCGTTCGATCCAGACGTGGCTGAACGTCCGGTCTATGCGACCGACCGCATGATCATTGAATTGGCCCGGCACCAGAATGGCGACTGCTTGCTGCTGTTCGGCTTTTGTCATTCACGCTCCACCGGTTTGCCGGTCGACTGGCGCACATGCAGTTCCGGCTTGATCAGTTCCTGCGACGGCCGCACCATCTGCCCATTGAGCTTGTCGAGCAGCGCGCTGGCTGCGCGGCGGCCGACTTCACGCTGGCCGTTCCACACGGTGGTCAGCGCCGGCGTCGCGATCGCCGCCTCCTCGAGATCGTCATAGCCGGTGACGGAGATGTCAATGCCCGGCACCAGCCCGGCGCGTGCAATACCGTTCATCAGGCCGATGGCGACGAGGTCGTTCCAGCAGCAGGCCGCGGTCGGCTTGTCCTTCAGCGCAAGGAACTGCCCGGCGGCCTCGAAGCCGGCCTGCTTGGTGCGCGGACCGGCGATGCGCCAGGACGGCCTGACCTCCAGCCCGGCCGCCTCCATAGCGTTGACATAGCCCTGGTAGCGATCGCGGCCGGTCGAGGTCTGGTCGGTGCCGCCGACCATGGCGATGCGCTTATGGCCGAGCGAGATCAGATGGTTGGTGGCAAGCCCAGTGCCGTAGGCATCGTCGCCGCGAAACACCGGCACGTCGGCGCCTTCGACGGTGCGCGCGATCAGCACCGCGGGCAGGCCGTTTTCCTCGGCCATGAATATGTCTTCGGGCGGCGTGCCGATGGCCGGCGACATGATGACGCCGTCGGCGCCGAGCTGCAAAAGCGTGTCGATGAAGGTGCGCTGCTTCTCGAGCTGGTCGTAATGGTTCGACAGGATGAAGGTCTGCCGGCTGCGATCGAGCTCGCTTTCGATCGAGCGCAGTATCTCGGCAAAGAACGGGTTCATGATGTCGTGAACGACGACGCCGACGATGCCCGAACGCGAAGTACGCAGGCTGGCGGCACGGCGATTGTAGATATAGCCGATGGCGCGGGCATGTTCCTTGATGCGGTCGCGGGTGTTTCCGGCAACCAGCGGACTGTCGCGCAGAGCCAGCGAGACCGTGGCCGTGGACACACCGAGCGCATCCGCGATCGTCGAAAGCTTGATCTTCTGTGCCAGCGCCTTGCGCTCCCCCGACGATCTAGAGCTGATCCATGATCTCCAGCGAAAACCGGATGCCACTTTCGGGATCATGATCTAAACAGTTTAAACGCGGCCTTATGCCACCCTTCCGGAACAAATCAAAGTTTTTTTGCCAGCGCTTCCACCTCGACGTCGAGGGCGGCGCGGTTGCGCACGCGAAGCCGGTGCTCGCGATGGACGATATAAAGGCCGCTGGCGACGATGACGATCGCCCCGACGAGCGTCCAGCGGTCCGGAAACTGGTTGAAGACAATCCAGCCGGCAATGACCATCCAGATCATCTGTGAATAGGGATAGGGAGCCAATGCCGTGGTGGTGGCAAGACGATAGGCCTGAACCAGGAGCCAGTGGCCGATTGCGCCAAAGACGCCAAGCATCAGCAGGATGAACCAGTGCCAGCTATCCTGCGGCAGCGAAAGCGAAAACGGCAGCATCGGCAGGAGAAGTACCGCCGGCGCCAGCGCCGAAAAGAGAATGAGGCTCTCCGAGGTTTCCGTGGCCGACATGCGCCGCGTCATGATGACGTAAAAACAGTTCGACAGCATCGAGCCGAGCGCGAAGAGATGGCCGACGCCAAAGACGCCAACGCCTGGCCGGGTGATGATGAGGACGCCGACGAAGCCGCTCAGGATTGCCAGCCAGCGCCGCCAGCCAGCCCATTCACCGAGCAAAGGACCGGCGATTGCTGTGATCACCATCGGCGCGAAGAAATAGATCGATGTGGTTTCGGCCAGCTGCAAGGTTCGCAGCGCCATGACGTTGCAAATGGTCGATCCGAACAGGAAGGCGCCGCGCAGGATATGCGCCGGCAGATTGTTGGCGCGAAAGCGCGCCGGCTCGCGCCATCCACGCAGAAAGACACCGACAAGCACGACATGGACGGCGAAGCGAGCCCAGGCGACGATCAGCGCCGAGACGCCGGCCATGACAAGATATTTGCTGCTGGTGTCGAGGAAGGTGAAAAATACATAGACGGAAAGCATGCAGAGGATCGCCGCCGGAGGCGTCGCGCTTTCGTCTTGTCTTGGGAGAGCACTCAATTTCAGGCCGGATGGAAGCAGGGCAGAGCCCTACCTTTGAGGCAAATGTCACCTGCCGGCAAGCCAGAGGAGGCTGACATCAGCTGACTACGTGCACTAGGGATGCATACGGGCGCCCCTGGTGATCTTGTCGACAAGCTTCTTTTCGGTACGCACCGCGATGCCGACGACCTTGGCGTCGTCGGGTGCGAATTCGGCAAAGACGGCGCGGTTCGCCGCGTCGTGGCCGGTCGAAAACATTTCGTCGACGTAGAGCGAGGTCGTCACACCGCGGTCCAGCGCCCGCCGGTGGATCGCACTGAGCGTCGGGCGATCGGCCGAAAGCACGATGACCGGCTGGATCGAGAGCGGATTGTAGATATTGCCGGCGCGGTCGCGATAGGGTTCGCCGATGATGTCGCTATACTGCGCAACGATACCGCTGGTCAGGAAGGCGGTGACATTGAGCTTTTGCCAGACGGGAAGGTCGTCCTGCAGCACGATTGCAAATTTCGTGTCGAACATGAGACATTTGCCATTCGAGGTTTGTGAGTGAAGCGATGTCACACAGTCTAGATGGCGAGGCCTTCCAAGGTCTTGGACGTTTGTGCGTTGACGCGGCTGAGAACTGCGTCATCTCGGCACCCGATTCCGCCGGCATGGAGCGTATCGAGGCCCGGTTCCACGGCAGCGCGTTCGATCTCCATCGTCACGATACCTACGCCATCGGCGTGACACTGCATGGCGTCCAGAGTTTCCGTTATCGCGGCGCGTCGCATCATAGCCTGCCCGGCCAGATTATCGTGCTCCATCCCGACGAATTGCACGACGGCGGTGCCGGCACCGAAGAGGGCCTGCGTTACAGGATGCTTTATCTGGAGCCGTCCGTCGTGCTGGACTGCCTTGATACGATCGACGCATCGCTGCCTTTCGTCAGGGATGCCGTGGTGACGGATCCTGTCTTCCGCACGAGGCTGCTTTCGGCGCTGGGGCCTTTGGACCAGAAGCTGGACGATCTCTTTGTCGCCGACTTCATTGCGCAGCTGATGCGAAGCCTGGCACGGCATGCAGGCCTGCCGGCGAAACCGATCCCAAGGACAGCATGGCGCGCGGCCAGCCTGGCGCGCGACTATCTGGAAGAGAATGTTTTCCGTATCGTCCGCTCCGACGAGTTGGAGGCGATCACCGGGCTGGATCGCTACGCCCTATCGCGGCATTTCCGTGCTGCCTTCTCCACCAGCCCGCATCGCTTTCTCTTGATGCGCCGGCTTCAACGAGCACGCCGCATGATCGAGGCAAGCGAGCCACTGGCGCATATCGCGATAGCGGCCGGGTTCAGCGACCAAAGTCATTTCAACAGACATTTCAAGAAAGCGTTCGGTGTCACGCCGGGCCGCTGGTCGGCATTGGTCCATGGATCGTCAGCAGCCGCTGCCTGATGGCGTCAGCCGCTGATCAATCGTCGGCGTCGATCTCATCGTCGACGAGAACCATCTCGCCGTTCGAGAGGTTCGCCTCAACGCGGGCGAGCAGCTTGAATAGCGCCTTCTGGTCCTTTTTATCGAGACCCTTCAGCGCCTGCTTCTCGGTCTTCTTCACCGATTTCTCGATGGCATGAATGATTTCGCGGCCCGTGTCGGTCAGAAAGATATGGGCCTGGCGGGCATCGGCGGAAGAGGCGCGCTTTTCCAGGAAGCCCTGCGCCTGCAGCCGGTTGATGGTCTTGGTGATGGTCGGCGGGCGCACACCGAGGCGACCGGCAAGATTGCCGGGCGTCTGCCCGTCCTCACGGTCGAGCGCGAGCATGATCTGGTCCTGACCGGCATAGAAGCCGTGCCCTAGAAGCCGCGCCGCCAGCGCAGTACGTGCCAGCCGCGCCGCCGAATGCAGCCGGCTCATTGTCGCAGTCTTGTCCGCCTTGGCCATGGTCATCCCTCTTCGGCCGAACCGGTGCGGACAGCATAGAGGCAGCCGCCCGGTTGGCAATCGACGATCAAAGATCCGGCCTTGCAAAACAGCTTTGCCGGCAAGCAATGCGGTGTCCGCGGTGGCTAATGCCAGATGTTTATTTCAGTTAGATGACAAACGACTTTTCGGTAGAGGTGGACGCTTGCAGCAGGAGCACTCCACACACGACGAGACTCAACCAGCCTTCATCGCGACGATCATCAAGGCTTGGTAGGCCTCCGCCACCTCGCGCAGCGCCGCCTGCGACAGCGGCCCAGCGCGCCGCGCGATGCCGTCCCTGGCATTCGACGTATCGCGCTTGCCGGACCGGTCGGTGTAAGGCGCGACAGTGGTGAATATCTGCTCGCTCAGACTATCGGGGAAAAACAGCTGGCCGGTCATCACCGAATTAGCGTTGGGGAAGACCTTGAAGTGGATGTGGGTGGTGCGGCCGCGATACCAGCCGGGATAGATGGTGGCGAACGAGACGATACCGCTCTCGTCGGTCTTTTGCCAACCGCGCAGAAAACTCTGGCCTGACGTATCGACGTCCTGGCCGTCGCCTTGTCCCCGATAGCCTGAATAATGCCCTTGCGCGTCGCAATGCCAGATGTCGACACGCGCGCCGGCAAGCGGTCGGCAGGCCGCGTCGACCACCTGCAGCCGCACATTGAGAGCAATGCCCGCTTTGCCTTCGGTGATATCGGCGCGCTGGAGCTTCGGGTCGAAATAGAACGGCCCCTCAGTCGCTTCCGGCGTGATCGCGCAAACGCCGGCACCGCTATCGAACAGGGCAAGCCCGACATAGGGCGAGGCATGCTGAGCCAGCGCGATGCCCGGAAGGAAGACGCCGCCGCCGGCGCTGACGGCAATGAAGCCGAGCGCCTGACGCCGGCTCAACGGGGACGGTTTGTCGGACATTC
>NZ_RZSW01000355.1:0-6572 GCF_003997375.1 Mesorhizobium sp. M5C.F.Ca.IN.020.29.1.1
GCCGGCGCAGCGTCTTGGCCGGCATCGAGCCATCACCCGAAAAATCGTGGAACTGCTTGGGATTGTCCTCGCGCGACAGCGGCCACAGCCGTGAGCCAACGCCGCCGCTCATGACAAAACTGACGATCCGCTCGCTCATTGGGTGACACCTCTGACATTTTCAAACAAAGCAAGGAGCGCTGCCGCGTAGTCTCGGCGGCGCATTTGTTGCCGACTTTGCAGCACGGCGACACTGTCGCGGGCTAAGCGTGGGCGCTGCCCGGCTTCCAAGAGTCGCTGCGCCAGCGCTTCTGCACTATCGGGTGCGAAGAAGAGCGATTCCGGCGCCTGCTCGCGATGCAGTGGAATGTCGGACAGCAGCATCGGCGTGCCCAGCGACTTCGCTTCCTCGACCGTGGTTGACCACCCCTCGAAGTGCGAAGGGTTCAGGAGATAGTCTGCGGCACCGATCAGGGCGACGACATCGTCATAGGGAATCAATCCGAGGTGTCGAAAATGGCTTCCGAGCCGGTGCGTTTCCGCAAGCTCCATCAAGCGCTTGAACAATGTCGGGTCGCGCGGATCGGTGGTGCGCCCCGTGAGGATTATCGGCGGCAAGGAGTCCAAAGCTCCAATCTGGCCTATGTGCTTCAACGCCTCTACGACCAGCCTGTGGTTCTTGTGGACCCAGAACTGGTTGGGGAGAAAGAAGAAACGCTCGGGCACCCCATGCGCCTGGCGCGCCTCGTCGGCGCGCGCCAGGATTGCGGCTGGATCGAGATCGATAGCGAAACGCACGACAGCGGTCTTGTTGCGCGAGGCCGGATAGAATTTTTTGCAGTCCGCCAGCGCGTCCCCACTCGAGAGCATTATGGTGCGATTTCCGGACGTCTGCAGGCGATAGCCGAGATCCCTGCGCCACCAGGCGCTACGCGGAAAGAGGTGCGGCAGACGACGGTGCTGGAAATCCGGAATCCAGGAAACGACCGGCACTGGAAACCGGTTGCCGAACCACTGGGCGACTTCAAACACGACATCGATGCCTTGCGCAGCGACAAGATCCGCGAAGGGACGGTCACTTCCGCCAGCAAGTGCGATCAGCCCTCGCCTGCCGAGCCCGGCGCCCGTGACCCGGTCATCAACAATAGCAGGCGCAGCCAACATATGATCGAAGGACGCGCCAATGCTTGAATGCTGCTCAGGGGCAAGAAAAAGTTTCGCCTGCACCTTACCACGCAACTCAGAGGCTATGACGCTCAGCATGTTGCGTAGATAGGACTCGCCGCCTGACCAAGTTCCGCGGCCGATGAGAGTGAAGCCGACGGTAATCAAGGCGCGGAGCGTCGAAGATGACCGACCGGCTCGGCGAGAATTTCAGCGCGATACCAATCCACATAGCCGGCAATGCCCCTGCTGAGCGGCACCTGCAACTGAAGCCCCTCCGGGACGCCGGAGGGATCCGAGATCAGATTGACAGGGTCGCCCCGCCGGGATTCTCCAGAGAACGAGAGGCGATGGTTCCCTCCCCAGGCCTCCAAAACCATGCTGGAAATCGTGCTGACGGACGCAGGAGCGCCCGCACCGCCATTATAGACGGCGAAGCGCGGTTCGCCGGCAGGCAAAATGCGATGGATCAACCGCACGACATCCGAGACATGGTGCCAATCCCTCATTTCCCTACCCGTGCCGCCAAGCACAATGTCGGTTTCGCCTGCCGCGAGCCTTCCGCAGAGATCCCAGAGCAATTGCTTGCGCAACCCTTCGCCATAGACCGAAAAGAGGCGAGCCACCGAGACTGGCTGGCCGTATGCGGCACAATAAGACCGGCCAAGCTCCTCGACCATGCGTTTGTGATAGCCATAGGGAGAATAGGGATCAAGCGCCGCGTCGACCCTGATCGAACCCGCATGGCCGCCGCCATAGACGGCCGCAGAGGATGCAAGAACGACAGGTGCATCGGGTGCGCGTCGGCGTAAGAAATCGAGGACACGAGCCGCAGAGACAACGCTTTGTTCAAAGTCCTTCAGGGGATCGGCAATCGACTGGCCGACCGTCGCGCCACCCGCCAAATGATACACGGCCGATGGGCGACCATGTGCTGCCAGAGCCGCATCCATTGTTTCCACGGCTATTGCTCCGGAAAAAAATACGCCGCCGGTGGCCAACGCAAAACCCGGTGCTTCTTTTCGACCGAAGCCGATGACATGGCAGCCCTTTTGACCAAGAAAACGAGCGAGGTGCAGGCCGATGAAACCGCCGGCCCCGGTCACCCAGACAGGCTTTGCCTCTTTTGATTGCGTCAAGAAATCAGTCCTTCCCGTGCTTGTGGCAAAGGAAAGAGACCAAGCGCCCAGGCCGGCGATCAAGCGAGGCGGCAACCCTGGCGACGGCACCAAAGGGCACAGGCGAAAGGGCCAGGCGAACAACCGGGGAAAACGGACCAAAGATTTTGGCGAGCCTCTCGCGAATCTCCGATGGTGTCATTGGGTCATAATTCACGACGGACTGGAACGAGATCAATTCGCGATCGATCGTCAGCCCGGCCCCCTGGATTGCAGCGCGGTAGCCCGCCAGCGTAAAGGCGTTCTCTCCACCGTAGAGATGATGAAGCGGGTGGGCGCGCAGGAAAGGCTCGAGTTGCTGCGGCCCGGAGACCACGTGGTCACGCAACGACAGCACCGTCGCGCCTTCGCGAGAGAGACGCGCCATTTCGCGGCAGAAAGCCGGAAGGTCATGGGCATGATGGAGCACCTGCCGTGCGACGACCAAATCATAGCCTGCGGCGGACAACGGGATCGCCTCCCCAAACGCTTCGACCACATCGATGGGCGTGCCTGTGCTTTCGGCAAGCGCCCGGATCGCAGCGGCACCGACGAGTGCGCTCGGATCGGGCTCTACAGCGGTTACAGACCACCCCTCGCGCGCCAAGGCATAGGAGAGAATGCCGTTGCCGGCGCCAAGATCGAGAGCACGACCCACCTTGCGCGGGATCATACTGCGAACCGCGTCGAACTCCGCGCTTTGGTGATAGCGCTGCGCGGCCACGACTGGATCGTCGAAATAGGCGGCGCGGGCGAGTTCTTTCATTGAAGGCTCGCTCATGCACCAGCGGACGGCGTCTTCCCAACTCATGGCCGCTTCAGGCATCGAGAGAAACCATATGCTGGATCATCCGCGCCGGATTTCCGGCGACAACTGCGTAAGGCGGCACCTTCTTTGTCACAACGATCTCGACCTTCTCGTCAGATTTGTAGATGCGCCCACAACAGCGCCGCAAGGCTCAGCTCGACGCGTGCGACAGCGCGTTCGGTCATAGGCTTGGATGCTTCGCCCGTCCACCGTTCCGGCGTCGATCACGCTTTGGTCAGGAGGTTGTTCCAGGCGTCCAGCTAAGCTACCGTTTCCAGACTCGTCAAGTTCAGGTCACCAGAATTAGAACCGCGCGAATTTCGTCCGCGTAAAACTCACCCCGTTGACGGCCCGGAGCATCATGTTTTTCAAGACATTATTCTGCGCGATATGCCTTCTAGCCGGCTCATGGCCGGCGACGGCGCAAACGCGCACCCCATTCAGGCTTTTCGAGGCTATGAACTTCGCCGGCGGGCCCGATTTCCGCTCGTTCGGTTTCGAGCATCTCACGATCGTAGACCCTCATGTTCTGGGACATGACGTTCCTGACGCCGGCCAAGTGCAGAAAGCTCTGGCACGGCCGAGGAGCAACGAATATCTCAATATCGACATTGAAAGCTGGCCCTTGGAGGGGCCTGATCAAGCATCGTCAATCGCGAAATACCAGAAGACGCTCAGCGCATTCAGAAAGGCAGACCCGAGCGTCAAGCTTGGCCTTTATGCTGTCTTGCCGATCAGGGACCATTGGAGAGCGATCGGCCATCAGGGCGCAGTTGAACTGGACGATTGGAAGCAGCAAAACACCAAGATCGCATCCTCCCTCGTCCCTTATGTCGATGCGCTATTCCCCTCCCTGTATACATTTTACGGCGACAAGGACGCTTGGGTGGCCTATGCGCAAGCCAATATCGGGGAAGCACGAAGGATTTCACAAGGAAAGCCAGTCTACTGCTTTCTATGGCCGCAGTTTCACAAGACTTTTGCTTTTCTGCCGGGCGACCTCTGGTATGCCCAACTCGACACTTGCAGGAGGCTGGCTGACGGAATCGTTATATGGGGCACCATCGGCAGCAATTCGCCCTATCGGCCAGCGAAATGGGATGAAAAAGCGGAGTGGTGGCAGGCCACTTTGAGTTTCCTTCGGGAGCTGAGAAAGATCCCATAGACTAATCGATCGTCAGCTATACCAATTCGAGAAACCGCTCAAACTGGCGTCTTTTGCTGTATTCTTCGCGAATTGCGCGGTTCCCCGCCCGGCCGATCTCGTCCCAGGTTCCGCTATCCAATTGCTGTTCGATTCTATCCAATGCGTCCTGCGGTTGCTCGTAGACGACCATGGTTTCCCCGTCGCGCATCGGTGCGGGATAATTGCCGGAATCGGATATCAGCAGAGCGCCAGCGCCCATCGTCTCAAAACAGCGCATGTTGCCACGGTCCGGACCCGCCATATCGATCGACGCGTTGACCACGACTTTGGCTCTTCCGAGTTCGGCATACATAGCGCGACCGAATACAGGAGGCGCGCTGACACTGCGGATAATGCGCGGCCGGCGCACCGCGCGCAGGGGACCGAACCAGCCAAGCGGCGTCTCGGCGAGTGGCGTATAACGCGACAGGTCGAGATGGAAGACGACGCGTCGGCGGCTGGATAGACTTGCGACAGCTTCCAAAATCTGCCTGCGGCGCTGGTGATGACGACTGTAGCCCCCGAAAAAAAGGACATCGATGTCCCTGTTCCGGTTCGCGGCAACAGCATCGAGTTCCGGATCGTGAGCAGGAAAGAAGTGGGCGGTCCTGGCGCCCTGCTCTTCCCAAAGCCTTCGCATCGACTGGAAATTGCAAACGACGAGATCATAACCGGAAAAATCGATCCTGCCTGGCGCAGCACGCCAAGCAATCTTTCGCTTCACATGCCTCGGCAGCCGTCGCAGGAAAGAGGCGTCGTAACGAAATGGATCAAGGTTGTAGAAGATGTCCGTCTTATGATGCTCGATCTGGGCAAGAAGGATATCGGCCAGCGATGCATCTTCGCCCAGCCCATTTTCGAGGGCCCATGCCCGCTGCAGCGATTCGTCGTCTCCGTTCGTAAAAAAGGCTTCAGGGCTGCCGGCGTGCATCGGCAGCAGGATATGCGCCGCGCCGTAGCGATCGTTCAAAAACACTTCTTTCTGCGGCTCGAACCCACGAACCCCCGCCACCAGTCCGGCGAGTCTGGCCCGGTAGCTCGGCGAGATCCCGGAATTTTGAAAAATGCGCATGGTTGGTTCCCGTTGGAATTTAATCTCGGAGTCCTGGAGCGCTGATAGCGATCCGTGTTGGCCGACCAGCGGCATCCCGCGGGCACGGCGCGAGTGCCGGCAGCCGCGAAGTTCGACCACATTGAGGACGAAACCAACGCTGATACCGATCGAAATAGGACTTCAATTCACTGTCGGCCTACTGATCGGTTAAGGGACACTCAACTCTAATAGGCCCGCCGCCTAGTAAGCCTTAATTTCTGGATTGCGGTTTTTGGCAAGAAATCCCTGGTATCCATACCAAAACGATATTGTCAGAGCGGAGGTGACCCAGAATAGCGAATTTCCCCATAGGCTGCCGCTTGCCAGGCCGGCGATCGCTTCCCTGATAAATAGCACCGCAGCCAGCACCGCAGCGAGCGGGAATTTGCCGGATCGAATGATACCGACCGTCGATCTGAGTGCCAACGCTATGTGAGCCGCAAACGGCAATGATCCGAGCGCCCCCACCGCCATCAGGGATTCAAGATAGATGTTGTGAGGATAGAAATTGAACCGCATCTCGACCGCGTAACGCCCGAACACCGGGCTTTCTAGAAACTGCGACCAGGCTCCAGCGAACAATTGACTTCGTATCATCGTCGATTGATCGGCATCCACGTTGATCGTCTGAAGTCTCGCAATGACAACGTCGATGAGTTCCACGCCGCTGCTCGCCAAAATTGCCATGGCGACAACCAATGCTCCCAATATGGCGAACACTCTTTTCGAGCCTTTAAGCAACAATATGTAGACCAATAGTGCCCCCGCGCCAGCAATGTATGCACCGCGAGACCGGGAAAATACAACAACCAACAATAGCAGCGGACCAAGTATCGCGGATTGGATCGTTAATTTTTTTGTCTTTCCCAAGACAAGGAAAAAGTATATCAAAAATGCGAATGCCGTGTGCCCCATTGCTATCGGGTTGATTTTGTCAAGAGTCATTCTTTGGTCCTGACTCACGAACAGCACGTCCCTGTTTAAATAAAGTCCAATGAGAAAAATAACACAAAGAGTATTCATAACAAAAATCAGATCTGCATTTCTTATCGCCCTGTCCATCGATGCTATGATGAGTGTAGCGCCGACACCTGTCACGAAGAAAACACTAAATACCATCATGGGGCCTGGAGAGATACTTATCGAAGATAAGTAAATATTCTCTACCAGTCTACATGTATACAG
>NZ_RZSW01000356.1:0-6561 GCF_003997375.1 Mesorhizobium sp. M5C.F.Ca.IN.020.29.1.1
GTCATGCCCCATGCATGGATGACCTCAACATCGTAATTGTCCTGGAACTTCGTTGTGATCGCACGCGGGCAGGACGAGCCGCCGATGACGACCTTCTTCAGATAGGGAAGTTGTTTGCCGGTCTCCTCCAGATGCTGGAGCAGCATCAGCCACACTGTCGGCACGGCGGCGCTGAACGTCACCTTTTCGGTGTCGAGCAACTCGTAGATCGAGGCGCCGTCCATCTTGCAGCCAGGCATGACCAGCTTGGCGCCGATCATCGGCGCGCTCTGGCCAAGGCCCCAGGCGTTGGCGTGGAACATTGGCACGACCGGCAGTATGGTGTCGCGCGACGAGAGCCCCATCGCGTCGGGCATCGCGGCGATCATTGCGTGCAGCACGTTCGAGCGATGGCTGTAGAGGACGCCTTTCGGATCGCCTGTCGTGCCCGAGGTGTAGCACATGCCGGCGGCGGTGTTTTCATCGAACGCCTTCCAGGTGAAGGCGCCGTCGGCTTCGCCAAGCCATTCCTCATAGGCAACGACGTTCGGCAGCACCGTTTGCGGCATGTGCGCCTTGTCGGTCAGCACGATCACCTGCTTCAGCGATTTGACCGCGCCGGCGATCTTTTCAAGCAGCGGCATGAATGTCAGATCGACGAAGATCGCCTTGTCTTCGGCATTGTTCATGATCCAGACGATCTGCTCGGGAAACAGGCGCGGATTGAGCGTGTGATAGATCGCTCCGACACCCATGATGCCGTACCAGGCTTCGATGTGGCGCGCCGTATTCCAGGCCAAAGTGGCGATGCGGTCGCCGAGCCCAAAGCCATCACGCTCGAGCCGCTCAGCGACCCGCAGGGCGCGGCGATGAATTTCGGCGTAAGTGGTCCGGACGATAGGGCCCTCGATCGAGCGCGACACGATCTCGCGTTCGCCGTGCTGCCTGGCTGCGTTGTCGATGAGCTTGTGGCAAAGCAGCGGCCATTCCTGCATCAGTCCGAGCATTCTTACCTCCCATTGGTTTTTCATTCCATTGTGGGACGAACAAGCATATTGTCCAGCCATGACCGGGCAGAAGCAGCGCATTGGTCGAGAAGACAGGGAAAACCGCCACAATCCGGCCATCGTCGGCGTTAACTTTGATTAATTGGGCAGGGGTGCGATTGGCGAATGAAAGAGGTTCGCATGGACGCGCAGCTCGACGACAAAACTCTCGAAGATACGCTCGCCGAAAGCCTGGCCGATCTGGTGCCGGACGCCAAAACCGTTTCCGAAGACGAATTCGTCGAAGTTGTCGGCGGCGCGCTTGAGGCGGTCGGCGGCACGCTGCTGTTCAAGATGTGCGTTCAGAACGAAGGCGAAGGCCAGCACGTCGCCGCGGCTTGCGTCGGCGATGGCGGCAACCGCCAGTTCCTGCTTCTTACCCTGCCGACCGGCGGTGGCGCACTCAAGGTCGAAACCGCGTCGAGAAGCACCAATCCGGTTGCCGGTATCGCCGCCGCCTATGCCGGGCTGTTGGATGCGTTTCAGGCTGCCGCCTGATCGGTCAACGGCAAGGCCGTTTGACGAGAGATCTGCCTGCGCCGAGGGCGATGGTTTTTGAGTCCCGTATTCGACGGCGGTCTTGCGCGGCGCGCACGCCCGACACACCTTAAAGTGCGTCGCGTCAAAGGACTTCACGCGACGCGCTTTAAGTCCTTATTTCTATGCATGCCGTTATCCCAAAACCGCTGCGCACTTTTGAGCGACATGCATTAGGTCGTTTAAGGAGAACCCGTCATGGACCAGATCGCCAATCCGTCACCCGGCTTTCAACGCAACCCGGGTAAAGTGATCACTGTCGAGCCCTACATCGGAACTGTGACCGTACGCGCCGGCGACGCGGTCATCGCCTCGTCTAAGAGGGCCAAGGTGTTGACCGAATCCCCCTACCCCCGGGTCCTCTACATTCCATTCGAAGACATCGATTTCGACCAGCTTCGCAAGACGGAATTGTCGACTCATTGCCCATACAAGGGCGATGCGAGCTATTGGAGCGTGCTGCCTGCCGCGGAAGCAGGCAAGGATGCGATGTGGGCCTATGAGCAGCCTTTCGACGAGATGATCGAAATCCGCGATCACGGCGCGTTCTATCCCAACAAGGTGACGATCGAAGCCAAACCAGCCTGAGCGGGGACGGCTCGAGACCTGTCCTTACCGATCATCCGCTGGAACGGTCACGGCCAGCGTCGTGCCCTTTACCCGCGACCGTTCTTTGCAGCCTGTACCGCCGCCTGCGCGGCAGCCAGCCTGGCGATAGGCACGCGGTAGGGCGAGCACGACACGTAATCGAGGCCGACCTCCTCGCAGAAATGGATCGATGCCGGATCGCCGCCATGTTCGCCGCAAATGCCGAGCTTGATCTCCGGCCGCGTCGCCCTGCCTTTTTCGGCTGCCATCCGCACCAGTTCGCCGACGCCCTCAATGTCGAGCGACACGAACGGATCCTGCTCGATGATGCCCTTCTGGCGATAGGTCTCCAGGAATGAGGCCGCATCGTCGCGTGAGATGCCGAAGGTGGTCTGGGTCAGATCGTTAGTGCCGAAAGAGAAGAATTCGGCCGCCTCGGCAATGACATGGGCGCGGAGCGCGGCGCGCGGTAGCTCGATCATCGTGCCGGTAAGATAATCGATCTTGACGCCGGTCTCCTCCATTACGCTCTTGGCGACGGCGTCGATCCGCGCCTTGACATAGTCGAGCTCCTTCACCAGACCGACCAGCGGCACCATGATTTCCGGAACCACCAGCGCGCCGGCCTTCCTGCCGGCCTCGACGGCGGCCTCGAAAATGGCGCGCGCCTGCATCTCTGCGATTTCGGGATAGGAAACCGCAAGCCGGCAGCCGCGATGGCCAAGCATCGGGTTGAATTCGTGCAGGGCTTCGGTGCGCTGCCTGAGCTTGTCGGGCGACACCTTCATGGCAGCAGCGACTTCGGCCACCTCTTCCTCGGTCTTGGGCAGGAATTCGTGCAGCGGCGGATCAAGCAAGCGGATCGTCACCGGCAGGCCGGCCATGATCTCGAACAATTCGAGGAAATCCGAGCGCTGCATGGGCAAGAGTTTTGCGAGCGCCGTTCGCCGGCCCTTTTCCGTGTCGGCCAGGATCATCTCGCGCATGGCAACGATACGGTCGCCCTCGAAGAACATGTGCTCGGTGCGGCAAAGTCCGATGCCTTCGGCGCCGAAGGAACGCGCCATGCGCGCGTCGAGCGGCGTCTCGGCGTTGGTGCGCACCTTCATGCGACGCACGGCATCGGCCCATTCCATGATGGCGGCGAAATCGCCCGAGAGTTCCGGCTGCAGCATCGGTACGGCGCCCTTCAGCACCTGGCCGTTACCGCCATCGATGGTAATGATGTCGCCCTTGCGGAACGTCGACCCCATCGCCATCAGCGTGCCGGCTCTGTAGTCGACGCGCAGCGAGCCCGCGCCCGACACACAAGGCTTGCCCATGCCGCGCGCCACCACAGCGGCGTGGCTGGTCATGCCGCCACGCGTGGTCAGGATGCCTTCCGCCGCATGCATACCGTGGATGTCCTCGGGACTGGTCTCGATGCGCACGAGGATCGCCTTGCGGCCTTGCGTCTTAAGCTCCTCGGCGTCGTTGGAGGAAAAGACGATCTCGCCGGTGGCTGCACCCGGAGACGCGGGCAGACCGATGCCGATCACATCGCGCGCCGCCTTCGGATCGATGGTCGGATGCAGCAACTGGTCGAGCGAGGCCGGATCGATGCGGGCGACGGCCTCCTCCTTTGAGATGAGCTTGTCGCGCGCCATATCGACGGCGATTTTGAGCGCCGCCTTGGCGGTACGCTTGCCGGACCTCGTCTGCAGCATCCACAATTTGCCGCGCTCAATGGTGAATTCGAGATCCTGCATGTCGCGGTAGTGCTTTTCAAGACGGTCGGAGATGGTGACGAAAGACTGGAAGGCTTCCGGCATCAGCTTCTGCAGCGACGGCTTGTCGGAGCCGGCGGCAATGCGCGCCGCCTCGGTGATGTTTTGCGGCGTGCGGATGCCGGCAACGACATCCTCGCCCTGCGCATTCACCAGGAACTCGCCATAGAGCATCTTTTCGCCGGTGGAAGGATTGCGGGTGAAGGCGACGCCGGTGGCCGAGGTCTCGCCCATATTGCCGAAGACCATGGCCTGGACGTTGACCGCAGTGCCCCAGCTTTCGGGAATGTCGTGCAGGCGCCGATAGGTGATGGCGCGGTTGTTCATCCAGCTCGAAAACACGGCGCCGATCGCCCCCCAGAGCTGCTCGTGCGGATCTTGCGGAAACGGTTTGCCGAGTTCCTCCTCGACCTTGGCCTTGTAGAGTGCGATCACGCCCTGCCATTCGATGGCCGTCAGTTCGGTATCGAGTTCGTGGCCGAGCCCGCCCTTCTGGTCTTCGAGGATTTCTTCGAACACCTCATGGTCGAGGCCCATGACGACGTCGGAATACATCTGAATGAAACGCCGGTAGCTGTCATAGGCAAAGCGCGCATCGCCCGAATCGGCGGCGAGCGCCTCGACCGTCTCGTCGTTCAGACCGAGGTTGAGCACGGTGTCCATCATGCCGGGCATCGAAGCGCGGGCACCGGAACGCACCGACACCAAAAGCAGTTTCGAGGGATCGCCGAAACGGCGCCCGGTCAGGCGGCCGATGTGATCAAGCGCAACCGCGACGTCCGCCTCCAGCGAGGCCGGGTAGGTGCGGCCGTTGGCGTAGTAGGCGTTGCAGACCTCGGTGGTGATGGTGAACCCCGGCGGCACGGGCAGACCCAGGCTGCACATTTCGGCCAGATTGGCGCCCTTGCCGCCCAGGAGGTTCCTATCGCCGGCACGGCCTTCCGCAGCGCCGTCGCCAAAGGTGTAGACCCATTTGGTCATGCTTGCTCTCCGGTTTCAGGAGATTGAAAAGATTGGCGAAGCCGAAATTTCGCCGTGTCCCGAGCGATATGATGCTGCAGTGCGAAAGGCAAGCGTCGGCAAAGCCGGCCGGCTTTCTACAATCGATTAAGCAAAAGCTGTGGCAAAAAGACTTGCGGCTTGGCGGCCGTTTGAATAGAACAAAATCGGAACTTGGGTAACGCCATATGACCTGACCGGAGAACTCGAAACGCTGGGCGCCGTCGAATATGCCGGCGGCACGATCCTCAAACCGATCTTCTCATTTCCCGGCAGGCGGTTCCGTTTCGTCGATCCGGCCGGCAATGAAATCGCTGTTTGGGGAATAGACGCCATCGCCCGACCGCACACGATCATATGCGACTCCAATCTGCGGGAACTGATGGATCAGTTCCGCGCACTTGCCATTCTCGGCATTGAGCTTTCCGTCGGCTCGTCCTATAAGGCCGCGCGCAGCGGGCATGTTCCGACTGTTGGGGCGTAGCCAAGTGGTAAGGCATCGGTTTTTGGTACCGACAATCCCAGGTTCGAATCCTGGCGCCCCAGCCAAACTGGATGCCCTGTGGGTAACTCGGTCGTTCGGCTCCTTCCGTCGCTGCGACCGCCACAGTTTCGGCAAGCAAATTAAAAGGTTGCCTGAAGGCGGCGCGAATCTCGCCTCGATGCCATTCGCAGTTCGACAGTACCAATTTCAGAAGCCGTTTCTCCTCGTGCGCGGGCTGCAGAAGGAACAACTGGCTCGTGTTGCGTGTCAGCTCCAGGAGCCGAATGCCGTCATCCATGTATGATTCTTCCGCCTGACCGTGGCGTTCGAATCTCGCGTCGATGCAGGGGCAGTCGGTATAAAATCGCCAACTCGTCTACAAGCTCAACTTGCCCAACGAGCGATTTGAATATGTTCTGTCGCTTCGCGGTGACCCGAGCCCAAACTCGAATGCTACCCTCCACATGCATAACGGGCTCGCGTTGACGGGAGAGGACGCTTGGTTTCATCGGTGCTGCAGGACAGATGGCGCGTTCTGATAGCGGAACGCAACCCTCTCGTCATTGCTGCCCTGCGAGGACTGTTTGCCGAAAGTACCCGTTTCTCCATCGCCGATACCGCGCGCACCTCGGCTGAGCTCTGCGAGAAGCTCGGCTTTGTCGAGGTCGATTGCGTTCTGCTGAGTTGGCAGCTCGATGATGCCGAGGCGCCTGACGTGCTCGCCGATCTCGGTCGTCTCGGTCTTGATCTGAGGATCGTGCTCTTCGCCGACACCAACAACTCCACCGTCGTCAACGAGACGATCCGCTTCGGCGTCAATGGCCTTTGCTACCAATTCGAGGATCCTGAAATCCTCTTCGCGACCTTGACCGCGGTGATGAAAGGCAGGGTCTGCGTCCCCTATGCGGCACTGTCGAGGGTCTCCAATATGCCGTCCCGGCAGCTCACGTCGCGGGAGATGGAACTGCTCGGCATGCTCTCCAATGGTTGGTCGAACACGCAGATCGCAAGCCGCACCGGAATTTCCGAGAACACGGTGAAATACCACCTCAAGAATGTCTACGACAAGCTCGAGGTGCGCAACCGCGCCATGGCCGTTGCCCTTTACGCCAGGGAGCGTCGGCGCAAGCCGGATTGACTACCCGCCGGGTAGCTGGGACCC
>NZ_RZSW01000357.1:0-6559 GCF_003997375.1 Mesorhizobium sp. M5C.F.Ca.IN.020.29.1.1
TGGCAGCACCGCGCGCGCCGCTCGCCCGCCGCTTCGGCACATCGCTGCTTTTGCGCCTCGACCAGGCGCTCGGCCGCCTTGACGAGGCGGTGTCGCCGCGCCTGCCGGTCGCGCCGCTTTCGGTCGAACGCCATCTCGCAGAACCCATCATGCTGACCGACGAATTAGAGCGGCTGGTGAAAATGCTGGCGACGACATTGAAGATGGACCTCGAGCGCCGCGGCGAGGGCGCAAGAAGGCTGGCGCTGCTGCTTTTCCGCGTTGACGGCGCCGTCAGCCGCATCGCGGTCGGCACGTCGCGGCCCTTGCGCGAGCCGTTGCTGATCCAGAAATTGTTTCACGAAAGGCTCGCCGCGCTCGAACAGGACATCGATGCCGGCTATGGCTTCGATCTCGTGCGCCTCTCGGTCCTGTCGGCCGCGGCCTTCGACATGCAGCAGGCGGATCTCGCCGGCGAAACGCACGATGACGGCGCCGACATCGCCCTTTTCGCCGACCGCATCCGCGCCCGGCTCGGCGAAAGCGCGGTTTTGAAACCGGTTGCCGTCGAGAGTCATCTGCCGGAGCGCGCCGTCGCCACGCTTCCCTATGCGGAGGCGCCGCAAAGGGTCTCTCCGCCGAAGAAGCCGGACAAGATGCAAGACACTTCATCCACGCCTGTCTTTCGGCCGGAACGGCCGATCCGGCTGTTCCGTTCGCCCGAACCGATCGAGGTGCCGGCCACCGAAATGCCTGAGGGACCGCCGATGAACTTCCGCTGGCGGCGCGCGCTGTACCGGGTCGCGCGCGCCGAAGGGCCGGAACGCATCGCCCCGGAATGGTGGCGGGAGACGTCGGGGCCGGAAGACGCGCCGACCCGGGATTATTTCCGCATCGAGGATAGCGACGGCCGCCGTTATTGGCTCTACCGCCAGGGTCTCTACGGCGCCTCTCAAGTCCCGCCGCGCTGGTTCATGCATGGGGTCTTCGCATGAACGCGCTGACGGTCGTTCCCTATGCCGAATTCGGCATCCAGTCGAATTTCTCGTTCCTGCGCGGCGCCTCGAAACCGGAGGAGCTGGTGGTCGCGGCAAAGTTTCTGGGCTTTTCGTCGATCGGGCTTGCCGATCGCAACACGGTGGCCGGTGTCGTGCGCGCTTGGCAGCAGGCCAAGGTGGAAGGTCTTTCCTATCATCCCGGCTGCCGCCTGGTTTTTTGCGATGGCACGCCCGACGTTCTCGCCTATCCGCAGGACCGCAAGGGCTGGGGCCATCTGTGCCGCATGCTGACGCAAGCCAATATGCGCGACGATAGCGAAAAGGGCGCACCGCTTCTCTATCGCGACGACTTTTTTGAATGGGGCGATCTCATGTCCCTGGCGGTCCTGCCGGATCTGTCGACGCCGGCGGAGGATGGTCTCAGGCTGGTTAGCCGACTCAAAGACCGCTTCGGCAAGAATCTGCGGCTTGCCGTTTCGCCGGATTATCGCGGCAACGACCACTACCGTATCGAGCAGGCAGCTGCCATGGCTGAGGCATCAGGCCTTCCGCTGATGACGACCAACGACGTTCTTTACCATACGTCCGAACGGCGCCGGTTGCAGGACGTGCTGACGGCGATCCGCCTCAACGTGCCTGTTGCCGAAGCGGGGCTGGAACTGGCGGCCAATGCCGAGCGCCATTTGAAGCCGCCAATGGAGATGGCGCGGCTGTTCCGGCGGCATCCGCAAGCACTGGCGGAAACGCTGCACTTTGCCGGCGAATTGAGCTTCTCTCTCAGTGACCTCCAATACAATTATCCCGATGAACCGACGGAGTCGGGCCTCGGGCCACAGGCCGAACTGGAAAGGCTGGCTCGAGAGGGAGCCGCGATGCGCTACCCCTCAGGCGTTCCCGCCGATGTGACTAGGCGGATCCGGGAAGAGCTCGCTTTGATCGAGCGCCTGAACTACGCGCGCTATTTCCTGACTGTCTACGACATCGTCAAATTCGCCCGCAGCCAGGGCATACTCTGCCAGGGGCGTGGCTCCGCGGCTAACTCGGTGGTCTGCTATTGCATCGGCATCACCGAAGTGGGACCCGAGCGGATCGACTCGCTTTTCGAGCGTTTCATTTCCGAGGAAAGAAACGAGCCGCCCGACATCGATGTCGATTTCGAGCATGAAAAGCGCGAAGAGGTCATCCAGTACATCTACGAGAAATACAGTGCCAAGCGCACTGCGCTTGCCGCGGCCGTCGTCAGCTACCGGGGCCGCTCGGCGATGCGCGAAGTGGCCAAGGCGATGGGCCTGTCGGACGATGTCAGGAGCGCGTTGTCCAGCTCGATCTGGGGTTGGTCAACCTCGGAGCTCGGCGAAAAGGAGACCAGGGCCGGCGGCCTCGACCAGACCGACCAATCGACAAGGCATGTGATCGAATGCGCCAACGAGATCATGGGCTTTCCCCGTCATCTGTCGCAGCATGTCGGTGGCTTCGTCATCACCAGGGACCGGCTCGACGA
The DNA here is from genome assembly GCF_003997375.1 of Mesorhizobium sp. M5C.F.Ca.IN.020.29.1.1. Classification (NCBI taxonomy): domain Bacteria; kingdom Pseudomonadati; phylum Pseudomonadota; class Alphaproteobacteria; order Hyphomicrobiales; family Phyllobacteriaceae; genus Mesorhizobium; species Mesorhizobium sp. M5C.F.Ca.IN.020.29.1.1. The sequence continues at coordinate 2,479 of NZ_RZSW01000357.1, forward strand.
GATCGTGCCCATCATCAAGACGGCGATGGACGAACGCAAGATGGTCGAGTGGGACAAGGACGATCTCGACGCGGTGAAAATCCTTAAAGTGGACGTGTTGGCGCTCGGCATGCTGACCTGCCTGCAGCGCGCCTTCACCCTGCTCCAGGATCATTATCCGGAGGCGCGGGATGGCTATGGGCAACCATATGTGCTGGCCACCCTCCCTGCCGAGGACAAACATGTCTACGACATGATCTGCCGCGCCGACACGATCGGCGTCTTCCAGATCGAATCCCGCGCCCAGATGTCGATGCTGCCGCGCCTCAGGCCGAAAACATTCTATGACCTGGTCATCGAGGTGGCGATCGTGCGACCAGGCCCGATCCAGGGCGACATGGTCCACCCCTATCTGCGCCGCCGGCAGGGCAAGGAAAAGCCCGAATATCCCAAGCCGGAACTGGAAGAAATACTCGGCAGGACACTGGGCGTTCCGCTGTTCCAGGAACAGGCGATGAAGATCGCCATCGTCGCCGGCGGCTTCAGGCCGGGCGAGGCCGATGAACTGCGCCGCGCGATGGCCACCTTCAAGCGCACCGGCACGATCGGCAATTATCGCAAGCGGATGGTCGATGGCATGGTTTTGCGGGGTTACGAAAAGGACTTCGCCGAGCGCTGCTTCAAGCAGATCGAGGGTTTTGGCGAATACGGCTTTCCCGAAAGCCATGCCGCCTCCTTCGCCCTGCTGGTCTATGCCTCCTGCTGGTTCAAGGCATTTTATCCAGACGTGTTCTGCGCCGCGATCCTGAATTCCCAGCCGATGGGATTTTATCAGCCGGCTCAGCTTGTCCGCGACGCGCGCGACCATGGCGTCGAAACCCGCGAGGTCGACGTCAATTTTTCCGGTTGGGACTGCGCATTGGAGGACGCACCCTTCGACCCGGCCCGCATCCTCGGCCGCCATGCCGAAATGCGCGGTGTCATCCGGACCAATCATGCCGTCCGGTTGGGTTTTCGCCAGGTCAAGGGCCTGTCGAAGGAGCGCATGGAGGTGTTTGTCGCCAGACGCGGCGACGGCTACGAATCCGTTCGCGATGTCTGGCTGCGCTCAGGCCTCTACGTCGATGAGATCGAGAAACTGGCGCAAGCCGACACTTTCCGTTCGCTCGGCCTCGACCGCCGCGACGCCCTGTGGGCAGTCCGCGCGCTCGACGGCAAGAGTGCCGCCGAGACCTTGCCGCTGTTCGACCAGCCGGCGATCCGCTTGCGCGATCTTGAGCCCGAGACCAGGCTGCCGACAATGCCGCTCGGCGAGCACGTCATCCACGACTACCGTTCGCTCGGCCTGTCGCTGAAGGCGCATCCGCTTGCCTTTCTGCGCCAGCGGCTGGACCGTTCCGGCGTCACGCCCAATGCGCGCCTCGGCCAGGTTCGGGACGGCAAGCGGGTTTCGGTCGCCGGTCTTGTCCTGGTGCGGCAGCGGCCGGGTAACGCCAAAGCGATTTTCCTGACGCTGGAAGACGAGCAGGCGGTGGCCAACGTCATTTTCTGGGAAAGAACCTTCAACCGCTACCGGCCCATTGTCATGGGCGCGCGGTTAATCCGTGTCACCGGCAAACTGCAGTCGGAATCGGACGTCATCCATATCGTCGCCGACAAGGTCGAGGATTTGACACCGTGGCTTTCCGTGCTTTTGGAGGAGGCCGGCACCGGCCAGCCTGTCAATGAGCCTTCGGCCAGTGGGCGCATGGAGAATGACAACCGCGAAGAGGGCGTTGCAGACGCACATGCCCCACAAGCCGCGCCGGTCCAGCGGGATCTCGTGGCGCTGTCGGGAAAGGCGGAGAAGGTCATGCCCAAAGGGCGCAATTTTCAATAGGCCTTACACCGTTCAGGACGGTCCGCCCAGACGCGGCGGCAATCCGTCCTCGAAGGGGAGCGAGCGCGCCTCCGAAGGCAGCATGATCGGGATGCCGTCACGCACCGGATAGGCAAGCCGTGCGACCCTCGAGATGAGCTCGCCTCGCTCCGGATCCCAGCTAAGCGGGCCCTTGGTCAGCGGGCAGGCCAGCAATTCCAGCAGTTTGGGGTCGACATTGGCCTTCTTTCCATCACGCCCATCCACCATTCGGTCTGTCCTTCTCTGGGGTCACTTTAGGTTTCGCGCGGCTCTCCCTTCTCCCCGGGGAGAAAGGAGAGCCGAAGGCGACGGATGAGGGGTGTTCCAGCTTGGCACCAACGGCGCTCCGTGCAGCACCCCTCAACCGTCTTGGCGCTGTGCCAATCTTCCTTCTCCCACAAGGGGAGAAGGAAGAGCCCCTATTGCAGGCTCGACCCGAAATCCTCGTTCTCACGTGCCAGCGCCATTTCGGTGATGGCGATCAGCGTTTCGGCGCGTGTCTTCAGGTCCGCGGCTTCGAGCAGCGCCTGTTTCTCGGCTGGCCCGTAGGGAGCCATCATCGACAGCGCATTGACCAGCATGGCATTTTCGGCGCGGCTGACGCTTTCCCAGTCGGCTTCAAGATCGTTGGCCTGCAAATAGGCGCGAAATGCCTTGAGCAGCGCTGGCCGGTCGATCTCGGCCTCTGCCTGATCTTCGTCGAGATCGGTGAGAAAGGGCGCAAACCGGCACTGGCGGAAGGGCGTTTTGACCACAAGCTCCTGCACGATGCGGAACCGGCACACACCTTGCAGCGAAATCAGGTAGCGGCCATCGCCGCTCTCGGAAAGTGCGATGATACGTCCGGCGCAGCCGACATTGCAGAGTTCCGGCTCGCCGTCGCCACGCCGTGCACCGTCGAGGCTGGGCTGTATAACGCCGATCAGCCGCGATCCGGCGATCGCCTCATCCACCATCTCAAGATAGCGCGGCTCAAAAATGTTGAGCGGCATGCGGCCGCCCGGCAGCAGCAATGCGCCTTCGAGCGGGAAGATCGGCACCGTCGACGGCAAATCCGTATCGAGTCGGTAATGCGCGTTTCCCGCCTGCACTTCAAGCCTCCGGTCGCTCCCTCAAGAAGCGCATGAAGCCCGCCCATCCCATCGCAACCTGACGCGTAATCGTCACGAAGCGAAGAACGGATCGGTCAGGCCTCCTAATCTGGCGCAGCCGTCGTCGATCGCAAGGCCATCAGGAAAAAACAGCTTTATGCGCGTTCAGGAAAACAGCAGCGACGACAATTTGCGCCGCGCCGCCAGCGTTGCCTCGTCGGTCATGCCCCATGCCTCGAAGAACTGCAGCAACTGCGTCTTGGCGCCGTCGTCGTTCCACGAGCGATCAGCCTTGACGATCGCCAGCAGATTGTCGGCCGCGGCCATGCGCTCGCCGTTGGCGTTCTGGACCATCGCAAGATCGAAACGTGCCTGGTGGTCCCCGGGGTTCTCAGCCAGGCGCCGCTGGAGTTCGGCCGGATTGCCAAGTGCTGCTGCCTGCGCGGCAAGCGCCATCTTGGCGCGTACGGCGGCGAGTGGCGGAGCATCCTTCTTGGCTTCCGGGGCCCGCGCCAGCACCGCTTCGGCGCCCTCGGCATCGCCGGCCTCGAACAGCAGATCGCCAAGCCCGGCAATCGCCTCGATCGTGTCCGGCGCCTGTTCCAGGACGGCGTCGTAGATGTCCGCCGCGGTCTGCACATCGCCGGCGGTGCGCGCCTCGGCGGCCGCGGCAAGCGCCTCGGCCACCTGCGGCGCACCATTGTTCTTGCCGCCGACCTTCTGGATGAACGCGGCGATCTGGCTCTCCGGAATGGCGCCCATGAAGCCGTCGACCGGCTGGCCATCCCTAAAGGCGATGACCGCCGGTATCGACTGGATACCAAGCTGGCCGGCGATCGAAGGATGGTCGTCGATGTTCATCTTGACCAGCTTGACCTTGCCGCCGGCGGCGGTGACCGCCTTTTCCAGCAGCGGCGTCAGTTGCTTGCAGGGCCCGCACCATGGCGCCCAGAAATCGACCAGCACCGGCTGACGCCGCGATTCCTGGATGACATCGGCGGCAAATGTGGCGGTCGTCGTATCCTTGATGACGTCGACGGTGACAGGCGGCTCGCCAAGCGCGACTCTCGCGGGAGTGGCCTCAGTGCCGCCATACTGCACTGTGGTGGCA
>NZ_RZSW01000358.1:0-6542 GCF_003997375.1 Mesorhizobium sp. M5C.F.Ca.IN.020.29.1.1
ACCGTGATGCTAGCGGTCGGCCGAGTCTCGACCATTCTTGCCGCTGTAATTGCCGCTGTCTTCATGGTGGCCATTTTCGTCGTGTTTTGGCTGCGTGGCCGCAGCCAGCGCAAAAAGGATCATTGATATGCGTATTTTGATTACCGGCGCGGCAGGCATGGTCGGCCGCAAGCTCATCGCCCGGCTGGCGAAGGACGGAACGCTCAGCGGCCGGAGGATCGCCGCGCTCGACCTTCACGATATCGTGCCGCCGCAGGCGCCGGCACTGGAAGGCGTCGGTGTCACTATCCATACAGGCGATCTCGCCGCGGCGAGCGGGATGGAACGGCTGGTCGCGTCGCGCCCCGACGTGATCTTCCATCTCGCCGGCGTCGTGTCGGGCGAGGCGGAAGCCAATTTCGATCTCGGTTATCGCGTCAATCTCGACGGCACAAGGGCGCTGTTCGATGCCATAAGGCTGGCGGGGTTTGCGCCACGCGTCGTCTTCACCTCGTCGATCGCCGTGTTCGGCGCACCGTTCCCGGACATCATCCCCGACGAATTCCACCCGACGCCATTGACCTCCTACGGCACGCAGAAGCTGATGGGCGAAGCATTGCTCGCCGATTATACGCGGCGCGGCTTCTTCGACGGCATCGGTATCAGGCTGCCGACCATCTGCGTCAGGCCCGGCAAGCCCAACAAGGCCGCGTCAGGCTTCTTCTCCGGCATCATCCGCGAGCCGTTGAGCGGCCAGGAAGCGATATTGCCGGTGCCGCGCTCTGTCGTGCACACCCACGCCAGCCCGCGCTCCGCGGTGAATTTTTTGATCCACGCAGCAGGGATTGACGGCAGCGCCGTCGGGCCACGCCGCAATCTGACGATGCCCGGTGTCGCCGTCACGGTCGGCGAGCAGATCGAGGCCTTGGAACGCATTGCCGGCGCCGAGGCGGTGAAACTGATCCGCGAGGAGCCCGACGATACGATCTGGGCGATCGTCAAGGGCTGGCCGACACGGTTCGAAGCGCGGCGGTCGAGGGAGCTTGGCTTTGCCGCCGAAACCAGCTTCGACGATATCATCCGCGTCCACATCGAGGACGAGCTGGACGGCAAAATTGCCGGTTAGCTAACGCGCGTTCGATCGGACGGGCGAAGGCGTCATCCGCCAGCGGTCAGGCTGGCCGAAAGCAGCAGCAGCCCGAACAGGAAAACGAAGGCTGCGCCGCCGATCTCGACGATCGAATGTATGCGGTTGCCCATGCGGCCGTCACCGGCGACATAGACCGCCCAGTTCTTGGCAGTCACCGCCAGCGTCGCCAAGATCGAGACCGTGATCGCGGTGCCGAGCGCCATCGCCAGCACCGACAGGATGCCGCCGAACCACAACCCGTTGAGCATCGCAAAGCTCAGCACGATCAGCGCGCCCGAGCAGGGCCGGATACCGACCGCAGCCACCGCCGACCAGGCGGTGCGCCAGTCGAAGCGGTCGCCGGAAAGCAGCGTCGGGTCGGGCGCGTGTGAATGCCCGCACGTCTCGCAGACTTCGACCCCCGCATGGTGATGGTGATCGTGCCCGCCATGGTCATGGTGATGGTCGTGTGCGCCGTGATGATGATCGTGACCGTCATGGCCATGTGCGTGAAGCGCATGCACTGAATGCGTATGTGAGTGGCCTGCATGTGAGTGGCCGGCATGTGGGTGGCCGGCATGGGCCGCCGACAGGCTGTAGGGAGGGTTGGCGCCGAACAGGCGAAGGATAGCGGGGCCGGCCTTGCGCCACAAAAGCCAGGCGCCGAACAGGGTGACGAAGACAAAGCTCGTGACTTCGAGGAACCATGCCGCATCGGTCATCGATATGGTGGTGCCGCGCAGGACGAAGTAGGCGAGCATCATCACGAGGATCGCGGTCAGCGCCTGCAGCAGGGCCGAGACAAAGGACAGCATGATGCCGCGCTTGAGCGCGACTTCGTTCGCGACCATGTAAGACGAGATCACCGCCTTGCCGTGCCCGGGGCCGGCAGCATGGAAAACGCCATAGGCGAAGGACAGGCCGATAAGCAGCCACAGCTTGTTGCCGTCCTCGCGCATCGCCTTCATTGCGCCGGCAAGCGCGCGGTAGAATTCCTGCTGGCGCAGGTTGATCCACATCAGGATGTGGGCGAATGGGCCGGTGGTGGGAGCCATCCCGTCATTGGTGCCGATGCCGAGCGAGCTCTGGGCGTGGGCGGTGCCGAGGAAGTGCGTCGTCACAAGGGCGACGGCCAAAAGGCCGAAGGCCAAACGCAGGGACGGTTTCGTCACCGGATTATCCTTCTGGCTGACAGTTCAGTTCAAGCTTGGTCGCGAAGATCTTGCTCATATCGGTGCCTGTCGGATCGTTGAAGAAGGCGTCCGTCAGGGTCTTCTGGTTCTCGGCGAGCGCCTCGTCGGGGTTCGGACGAACGACTTTGCTCGCGCAGGTCGACGGCATGCCATCGACCTGCAGATTGGCATCCTCGGTGAAATCGATCGCCGTGTAGAAGGTCGGGTCGTAGACGCCGATATCGATCTTGCCGGCCAACTTCATCGGTGCCTTCGGTTCGGATTCGAACAGGATGATGAGTTGATCGTTCTCGAAATTGGCCATCAGCTGCGGCGGCGGGTTCATCGCCTCGTCCTTGCCGTCGACGGTGACGAGCTGGAAATAATTGAACTCCGCCAGCGAAGCATGGACGGTGTCGGCGACTTCCTTCAACTCCTTGTCGTCGAGCTTCAGGTCGGAATTCTTGTCGAATTCCATCATAACCGTACTCGAAAACAAATCGTCGAAGCGCCAGAGATGGCGCAAAGCCTTCACAGTTTGGTGATCCGGACTGAGGACCACTTCGAGGCGAGCCTCGGCGAAGACGTGCGGATGCACCTCGGCTGGCCCGACCGTGGCAAATGTCGCCGCTATGGCCGAAGCCATGATGATTGCTTGCCGTTTCAGGTGCATTCTCGGTCGCGATTCCATCAGCTTGGGTAAAATATCGAGAGTTACCAGAAACGGGGCGAAAATGGGACCGCAAGCGGCTGAAAGCTCATGCGTTGTCAATCGTCTTGAACCACTGCACCAGGAAATCGACAAAGACGCGAACCTTCGCAGGCAAATAGCGCCGGTGTGGATAGACGGCGAAGATGCCGCCACCCGGTAGGATGCGGTCATCCAGCGCGGCCACCAGCCGGCCACTTTCTATGTCGGGCGCGGCGATGAAATCCGGCAGGATGGAAAATCCCAATCCCGCCACGGCGGCGGCCCTTGCCGCCATCGGACTGTTGACCTCGATCGGACCGGAGACCGAAACGGTTACCGTATCGCCGCTGTCGCCCTTGAACGGCCAGTTGGTCAGCCAGCGGCCATTGGTGTCGATGATGCAGGGCACGCGGCCAAGGTCCTGCGGGCGCACAGGCATGCCGTGCTTCGCGATCAGTTCGGGAGATGCGCAGAGCCGCACCGAAAACGGTGCCAGGCGCCTCGCGATCAGCGAGGAGTTTTCCAGCCGCGAAATGCGCACGGCCAGATCGAAACCTTCCTCGACCAGATCGACGAAGCGGTCGTCGAGATGAATGTCGAGCACGATGTCGGGATGCTGCTTGGCGAAGTCGATCAGCGACTGGCCGATCGGTGCGTCAGCAAAAGTGCGCGGCGCCGACAGCTTGATCCTGCCGCGAACGTCGCCGGAGGATTCACGCACCGCATCGGCCAGGCTGTCGACCTCGCGGACGATTTCCGAGGCGCGGCGGTAATAAGTGTGGCCGGCCTCGGTCAGCGAGAACTGCCTGGTGGTGCGGTTGAGCAGCAACGCGCCGAGCTCGTCCTCAAGCTCGCGCACATATTTCGACAGCAGCGCCTTGGAGCGGCCGATCTTGCGCGCCGCTGCCGAAAAACCTTCGGCCTCGACCACGTCGATAAAGGCGCGCATGCGGGTCAGCGTGTCCATGTCATGCGCTCCCGTGGTGAGCTGAAAGGATACGCGCGGCAAGCGTCAGCAGCTGCCGGTCGCTGTTCTCAGGTCCAAGCAGCGAGAGGCCGAATGGCGCACCGTCGGCCTTGCCCAGCGGCAGGGTGATCTGCGGAAAGCCGGACAGGCCCGAAAGGCACAGCAGCCTTAGCGCGCGCTCGCGATAGGTCTGCAATTCGTCGAATGAGGCGGACTTGAGCGGGGCGGCACCTGGAGCGGTCGGCAGCACAAGAACACCGTCCTCGCCAAGCAGGTCGGCAAGTTCAATACGAAACGAAACGCGACGTTCCGTTTCGCGTCGTGCGGTTGCGAGGTCGATGGTCGCGCCATGCTCGAAACGCTCCTTGACGCCGGGGCCGAGCATCCGGTCACCCTGCGAGATCCAGGCACCATGATTTTGCCAGGCCTCGTACCCCTGCAGCTTGCGGAAGCACCAATAGAGATCATCGGTGGAATGCGACAGCGGGGCAACGGTGCGCGGCGCGCCCAGCACCGAAGCGACAGTGCGGACCATGGCGCGATATTCGTCGGCCTGCTGCGGGCCGAGCACGAGGCGGTCCAGCGCGTCGAGGCCGAGGGCGCGTGCCAAGTCGTGGCGTTGCCGATCGTCGTCGAGCAGCACCGTGCCGACCTTTTCGTAGGTGGCCATGTCCCTGGCGAACCAGCCGAACGTGTCCAGTGAAGGGGCCAGCGGCATGGTGCCTTCAAGCGAAATGCGGCCATGCGTGGTCCTCAGGCCGATCAAGCCGCAAAAGCTTGCCGGCGCGCGGATCGAGCCACCGGTGTCGGATCCGATGGCAATCTCGGCCAGCCCGCCGGCAACCGCGGCGGCGGAACCGGAGGATGAGCCGCCGGTGACGCGGTCCGGCGCTGCCGGATTGACCGGCGACGGAAAATGCGCGTTCAGCCCCATCAGGGAGAAGGCCAACTCGTCGGTCTGCGTCTTGCCGACAAAGCGCGCGCCCGAATCAAGCAGCGCCTGGACGGCCGGCGCTGTCGCCGAGGCGGGTGAAGCCTCCCGGTGTTTCTGCGGATTGCCGCAGCCGGTGCGGTAGCCGGCGACGTCGTAAATATCCTTGACGGCCAGCCGCAGGCCGGCAAGCGGGCCGGCTTGCGCATTGGACACTGGGATATCGTCAAGGTCGAGAAAAGCGTTCAGAGGGCCGCAAGTGCCTGTCATGCGTTCGATATCCGGATACAGTTGTTGCAACATTGTTCGGTGCCAGGAATTTTACAACCTGGCGTACGATTTTTATTGATTGTGAAATCCTTCGACCTTATATCGCGCTTGCCCAAAGTCGCACGTGCCTGTGGGTGTCCGCCGATCCTCAAATGGTGAGGGATATCGGTAAGGTAGCTGGAGCCAACCCCTCCAGTCGGTTTAGCGGCCAACCGCCAGACCGAGGACACCTTGAAGCAACGACGGTGCGGGCCTTTCTGGTGTTCTGCCGGTCGTCCAAAGACCGGGGTTACTGAAGAGGCACACCTTCATTGCCGGCAGTGCGGACGGGTCTCCCATCCAAGCCAAGGCAGACAAAGCGAACCTAGGCCGGGCAAGGCCAAGGTTCACCGCCGCGAGACGGCGTTCATGGTTCCGGGGTCTCCACCGGCTGGTTCCATGATTTGACGTCCCGCCTTTGTCCACCGCGTGTTCGCGAGGTCGATGACCCGCGTCCCGCAGCCTTTGTGCGCGCCGAAAGGCGCTGATGGAGAGATCCCGATGGCTACCCAGCGCATCCTTGACTTCCTCGCCACCCGACGTCCGAACGGCCCTTGCCTCGTCGTCGATCTCGATGTCGTGCGCGACAATTTTCGCGCCTTCGAGAAGGCGCTTCCCGATTCGAAAATCTACTATGCGGTGAAAGCAAACCCGGCGCCGGAAATTCTGCGCCTCCTTGCTGCGATGGGCTCGTCCTTCGACACCGCTTCCGTTGCCGAAGTCGAGATGGCGATGGACGCCGGTGCGCCGGCGGACCGCATCTCCTTCGGCAACACCATCAAGAAGGAGCGCGACATCCAGCGCGCCTATCAGCTCGGCATCCGGCTGTTCGCGGTGGACTGCGTCGAGGAGGTCGAGAAGATCGCCCGCGTTGCACCCGGCGCCCGTGTGTTCTGCCGCGTGCTGACCGACGGCGAAGGCGCCGAATGGCCGCTGTCGCGCAAGTTCGGCTGCGTGCCGGCGATGGCGGTCGACGTGCTGCGCCATGCCAGGACGCTCGGCCTCGACGCCTATGGCGTGTCGTTCCATGTCGGCTCGCAGCAGACCGATCTGACCGCCTGGGACCGCGCGCTCGGCGACGCCAAAAAGGTTTTCGTCACGCTTGCCGAGGAAGGCATCGTTCTGAAGATGGTCAATATGGGCGGCGGTTTTCCGACCCGTTACCTCAGGGATGTGCCGGTGGCGCAGGCCTATGGCCAAGCGATCTTCTCGGCGCTGCGCAAGCATTTCGGCAACGCGATTCCCGAGACGATCATCGAACCGGGCCGCGGCATGGTTGGCAATGCCGGCGTCATCAAGTCGGAAGTCGTGCTGATCTCGAAGAAGGCCGACAATGACAATGTGCGCTGGGTGTTCCTCGACAT
>NZ_RZSW01000359.1:0-6520 GCF_003997375.1 Mesorhizobium sp. M5C.F.Ca.IN.020.29.1.1
GGATTAACGTATATGCCTTGGCATATGAGCAAACTGCGCCGGCGCCGAGCCAGTCTAATCTAAATCCGCATGACCACTGGCCAATGCGCAACAGCTTGTCACGATCATATTCCCTCAGGTTGCGCGGCTATCCACCTTCTCGAAGCGTTCGCCAGACATCACGTCTGCGAGCCGGCTTTGAGGATCGTCTCGAGGGCTTCTTCAGGCACACGTCGAAGGAGGCGTAGTTGAGATTGTATAGTTCGGGATAAAGCCCACCCAGCGCCATCTTGGTCGTGAGTGCCGGTCTCAAGGACTTGGCCATTTGTCGCTTGGCACTTAATTGTAAGAATGCGCCGGTTTGGTTAAGGATTGGCATTTAATCGTGAGAATCTTGGGCTTCTGATTCTCAAATTAACTGCATTTGAGAAGAGGCTCTCGACCTGCGCGCTCGGGCTATAATGTTCTCGGCGGCGTCGGTGAATCTCACCCTGTTGTCACCTATCATGTGCCCACGCAGCATTCGGAGCATCTCCGGTCCGGCACGCTCGACGATGGCGATTCCCGCCAGCAGAGCGGGCCGCATGTGAAGCGGCAGGATCGGCTTTGCAGGCGTGGGCAGGTTCTCCTGTTCCGCGCCGACGACACGGTCGAGATCGGGGATGATTGCGCCGAGCACCCGGAAGCGCCAAAGGTCGCTCTCGCGTGGTATAGGTCTTGGAATGCGTCGCATCAGGAGAAGCCGGGCAATTTCGGCTGGCGATGTCCAGGTTCCGATACCACGTTCGACTTCATCGTCGAGCAGCTTTTCGTCACGAAGAGCGGCAGTCCGATATTGCCGGAAAGGGGAGGCGAGTTCGCGACCGCCGGCATCCCGGAGGTGGTCTCCGCACAAAGGGCACGTAATGCGCCACCCCAGAAGCTGGCTTCGCAGGATCGGCTCCGGCTCCGTATGTCCCGGGCTGCAGCTGGTGCAGACCTGCGTTGGCCGCGTGGCGATGAACCGACGCGATGGTTGCGCGACATTTGCGAAGGTCATTCGGCGCACTGCGGCCGGCTCGGTGGCGAACATCTTGGCCAGGCGGATTTCCGATCACTGCTCAGATGGAGATCGGCCGCGCGCAACGCCGAGGCCTCCGGCAGGCAATGCCGAAGCATGACCAGCGGTGGAACCGAGTAAAAGGCGGCATGCCGGCCGATCCAGGATGACAGCAGTTCGTCCGCGACAGGTGACAACCTCGCTGTCTTTCTGGTCGCCGCGTCGACCAGTTCTCGCTGCGCCATCGCGGTGCGGACGATGGCGCGGGTGTCGACTTCACGGCGGCCTTTCGCCAGCAGAGTGCGTCGGGCGGTCAGCGCCTCGTGCAGGGTTATCGAGGGCAGGGTCACGTCGGCATAACGGGCTTCCACAAAGTTCCCTGATGGCCGTCGAACGAAAATGCGCGCTAAGTCGCGCGGATCGTACTTCACAAGCAGGCGGCGGTCAGAACGTCCGACGTCGGCGCTGAGCGCCGCCGACCAGTAGCGCAGGCCGAACAGATGAATCCCGGTCGGCCGCAAGGTGCGCTCCTGCTCAGGCAGGAAGGTCAGCCAGAAGCGGAGCCGATCCTGTGGCAGTCGAAGCGGGATCTCGCCCTCGTGCTCCGCCAGACCGCAATCGGCGGGCGGCCCAGGGAGCTGTGGATCGACTGATGATAGGAGCCGACGATATCGAGGGCGATGTAGCGCTCGAGTTCCCTCAAAGTCAGCGCTGCGTGCCGCTTGGAGTTGTATTCGCCGAACTCCTGTTCGTTGCTGAATGTTGTCCCGGGCAGCAGGTGCAGCTTTCCCATCTGCGTGCCGATCAGACGCTCGATGTGACCGCCGAAGCGCGGCTCGCCCGGCGGCCGCCATCGATTGCCATACCGGCATCCTCACAACCTCTCTTGAATGCTCGACTTCGGAAGTCGGATCCGTTGTCGACATGTACCGTGGTCGGCAGGCCAGCTACGGGCCACGGCTCCCTGATCTCACGTTCTCTCAACCATACCGACTTGTCGAAGACGGAATGCAAGAGGCACAGGCTGGTCGACAACCGCGACGGGGCCTCCATAGTGAGATAGAACCCGGTGACCATCCGACTGCAGATGTCCATCGCCAAGGTCAGCCACGGCCGGCCGATCGGCTGCCGGGTCTCCTCGTCAACAACGAATACATCGGGCTTTGGTATGGTCGATCTGGACCACCTCGAGGGGGCGGGAGGCACCGAACGCTCCGGGAACGGCCGTTGTCGCCTTCACGATCTTCTGTTCGCCACGTCGCCTGGCACGCTTCTGGAGGTCTATGTCCTCAAGGCGAGCGACGATCGTTCTGCGATGCGGCGGCTTCAGTCCTGCCGACATGCAGTTCGTCTGCACGTCCCGGACCAACTGCGAGACCGTCGGTCGTGTCCGCTTCAGATAGAACGTGCTGATGGTCCTCCGGACAATTTCCTCACGCTTCTCATCCAGTGTGCGATGACCCTCCGGCCGCCCGCGTTTGCGGTCCACAAGCGACAGGACGGTTCCGCCGGCGCGGAACAGCTTGACCAGGCGGTAAGCTGTAGCTTGGCTAAGGCCGAGCTCGGCCGCTAGCCCCGCAACATTTCCGGCCGTAGTACGGCCGGAGTGGCGCCTTAGAAAGCCGCGGATCGAATCCGCACGCCGGCACGCTTCGTCCCAAAGCGCCTCATCAATTTCGTCGGGAAATGGGTCGCTCATGGAGGCTCACCAGTGAAAAACTCCGAGAGCCCTATTCTCACATTAAGTGGTAAGCGCCAAGAGCGATTATCAAATTAACTGCTAATTCTCAAATTAAGTGCCGGCCTAAGCATCTGGAATCGTTTGTATGGCATTCTCATAACTAAGTGCCAAGTGACAGGTATCGAACGTTTGTTACCCAACGCAGTCAACAGCCCAAAATAGGCTGCGTATGTTCCCTGCACCGGGCGCATCGGCAACGTGACCCAAGCTGGGATTAAACACGCTGCGAGGGCATGGACCTGGCGAAGAGCCATTGCTGTTATCTGGTCGACACTCGCGCCACCCAGCTTCAGCCTTTTGTTCACGGGATCAGGCACGAGCACGCAATTGTAGGACTCATTCAATCCCCTAATGTCTCTGTCCTCGTTTCGCGTCTTCACCCCGATGAAGTAACGTTTGCCTGACTTTTCAGCAAGAAGGTCGCGAACGGGTGGTTGTGTATGTCGCCGTTCAAATCACGGATTCCTGAAAAACCATTTAGGGCAAGCGCTTCCGCAGCAAGGATTTCTCCGAGCCTACCAAGCTTGGATGTACGGCGAATGCGAGCAATGATGTCTTCCATTTTGTCCCTCGCACTCTTCTGTAGCATTGATGAGCTGTCACAGTTCAAAACCGGCAATACAAAGAAGTGCATGCAACGGTACGGATCGGCAATATGCCCTTCCCAAATGATTGTCGCCCGACCACACAGGATTACGCGACCTCTTCCCGTCTTCCTTGCGCAATGCTCACTTCAGGCGCCTGGGCCAAGGCTTGCCGCGTCTGAGTACTAGGGTGGGCGACAATGGGTTCAATCCGGCCGACTGTCACGCCGATAGCCGTCAAGCGTTCCCGCTGGAAGCCGGTAATTGCCCTCAGCCGCTTGCTGAACATTTCGCTTCAACCAATGTCGATTGTAACGGTTTGCAGCCAATTGCAGCTCCGGTGACTTGGTGCACTGTGTGCACTCCTCCGCTGTTTTTATCAGCGACGTGATGAGGGTAGAGGAGTGGAGCCGATCACATTTGTAAAGCTGGCCATACGCCATCATTTGCTACACGTCACCCTGCGACACGCCTTGCTTGGCATCCTCCATACGGGCGGCGATCCGCTTCCATTTCGTGTCGATAATCTGCACGACCTCGTCGCCGCGCTTGACCAGGATGTCCAGCCGCGTCTGGAACAGGGCACGTCGATCTTCGGTTTCGAGGCAGTAGAGCCGTCCACCTTGGCTGACGACACGGAGATCTGTATCCACCAGCACACGCTTCAACATTCGAGCGACATATTCCTCGAACAGGGTGTTCATCTCGAACAGCAGAGAGAAGCCGTCGCTGCAACCGGCAGAGGTCGTCTGGAACCGCTCACCAAGCAGGAGGCGAGCGAGATTGAGCAACTCGCGCCAGCGGCCATTGGTCCTATCAGGCACGACCTCGTCCCAGCGTAGGACCGACCTAGGCACATCCGCGATATCGGCATAGGCGAATGCCAACTCGCGCAGTCGGCGCTGGTTGTCGGCGGTCCGTGGGATGCGAACGAGCCGGGCAACAGCCTTCATGATCCGGTTGAGGGCAGTATCGGCGGTCAGGGAGTCATAGCGACAAGCCAGCCGCGATGGTTTGGCGGCGAGGATCGTGAACTGCCGCGTCACGTCGAGCTGTCCGCGCAGCAAGGGCAGGTCATTGGCGTGTTCGACATAGCGCCGCGGCATACCCTGCCGGACAGAATCGACCAACTTCTCGGAAAACAACCCGATCAATATTTCGAGCAGCGTCTCTCGCTGCCAGTCTAGCGTTGTGACCTGGCCCGCATCGATCTTCAGGTCTAGTGCGACGGCGAGCATGTGGACGAGACGACGGCGGATGCTGCCGGTCATCTCGGCCCCATCCTCGCCTGGAAAGTCGATCTTGGGCAAGATTTCCATCGCACAGCCTTCGGCAGCAATCACGCCGACGACCCCTCTCGCACGAAGCTGCTTGCGTCCATGCTCAAGGACACCGCCGCCGCCCCGGCCTGCGAGCGGCGACGCCGCCGCAATCGCAGCGATACGATCGGCCGCTAGTGTGGGATTTCATCGGCCGCCTCGCCGTAGCGACCCGGCACAGGTTCGAGCGTCAATGCCATTGGTAGAACGAGCTTGTTAGCGGAACGGCGGCGAATATAGCAGACCGCCCGTTGGTCCACAGGCTGTTGTAACCGCGCTCCCAGCCGAGCGGCCTCAGATTGCCGACGGTCTTGATGATGTTGTAGGCCCATGTTGGATTGAGGCCGATTGCGTGCGCCAGCGATGGATCAACGCCGAGGAAGCGCTGTATGGCTGGGTCCGGCGATTCCAGGAAATCGTCGACATTCTTGCTGGTGATGCCATTCCTCGGCCTGGATGGTTGCGTTGACCTCCAGTTGACGATCTCCAGCCAGCGATCGTCGCCGCCGGCGCCAGCGGCTCCTTCGACAGCCGCTCCGGTAAGATGATGTAATCGTCGGGCTTCTTTAGCTGAGTCCGCTTGCCGACAAGATCGGACGAGTCCTGCGTGATCGCGTCGACGCGACCGGTCTCCAGCGCGTTGATGAACTGGCCGGTGTCCTCGATCGTCACCGGCGTGAACTTCTTGCCGGTCTTGCGGAAGAGATCGGCGAAGTTCAACTCGCCGGTCGTGCCGCTCTGCACGCCGATCGTCGCGCCATCGAGGTCGGCTGCCTTGGTCACGCCGAGGTCCTTGCGAACAAGCCTGCCCTGGCCATCATAGAAAACGGGCGGGCCGAAATGGAAGCCGAACTGCAAGGCGCGCGTGATCGTCACCCGTCACGCCGGAAAGCAGAATGTCGAACTCACCGGATTGCAGCACCGGCAGGCGTTGCTGCGGCGAGGAGTTGGTGAACTCCACCTTCTCCGGATCGCCAAAAACGGTGATCGCCAGGGCGCGACCATAGTCGGCGAAGAAGCCTTGCCAGCGACCGTTGCTGTCCGGTGAGAAGAAGCCGGGTATCGTGCCCACGCCAACCTTGATCGTGCCACGAGCCTTGATCCTGTCGAGGGTCGGGCCGGCGTAGGTGGATGTCGAGAACAGTCCCACTGCCACCATGAGCGTTGTTGCCAGTACCGTCCTCCAACCGGCACCGGACCGGGTTGTCATTGTCATGTCAGGCACTCGTGCGATTTTTGTCATCAGCCGCTGGCGGAACTTCCCCCGCTCTGCCCGACCGCCGCAAAGTTAATTCTATAATTTTTGGAGGCTAAGGAATGGCAATCCATTTTTTGGCCACTGGGAAAGCAGATTGCTCCCAAAAGGGCGCATCGCGGCGAATGCGGTCCAGCTCGTTTCCTGGTTTCTGGGAGCGATGGATGCCCGTCGCGACCGGCAAGAGACCTGCCGGCAAAAAATTGGCCGGGCTCGA
This sequence comes from Mesorhizobium sp. M5C.F.Ca.IN.020.29.1.1, assembly GCF_003997375.1. NCBI lineage: Bacteria > Pseudomonadati > Pseudomonadota > Alphaproteobacteria > Hyphomicrobiales > Phyllobacteriaceae > Mesorhizobium > Mesorhizobium sp. M5C.F.Ca.IN.020.29.1.1. The sequence goes on from NZ_RZSW01000359.1 coordinate 6,135, forward strand.
ATGCGGCCCGGCCAGAAGAAGGTTCACACCTTCATAGAGACACCGTTCAGTGGCTTGGGAGGAGAACGCTGAACGACTTTACCTTTTTGAGCCCATCTCGCAGTCCCAGCGACACATCAAATTCCAAAGAATGGCTCCAATGAAAAAAATTCGTCTTTTAAACTGGGCACCTCAGCCGGGCCGGCTTTCCGGGTCCAGCAGGTCCGCGTGATGGCGCCGGGCGACGTCAGGATGTGAACGCACTCGGCGAGCACATTGGTTCCGACATCGCGGAGCAGCGGGTTGTCCGGATCGCTGGCCAGCCCGCGCACTTGCGCCGCCAATTCCAAGCAAGGGGATCGTCGCATCGAGCCTGGCGCTGAAGAAGATCGGCATCGAAATACGCT